>CAZXQE010000008.1:0-12497 GCA_964643015.1 uncultured Gammaproteobacteria bacterium | reverse complement strand
CTTTTTTGGTAATACCGGCGGCGACCGCATATTTTTCAACCAAGCGCTCAATGGAGCGAGGCGTTAACCCATATTGTGGATTGGTTTCTTTGTTAATTTTGCCATGACCAACAAATAAAAAGGGTTCAGTATCTTGGCGGGCTTCTAAATAAGTTTTAACTGCTGTTTTGGCGTCATTGGATAGAAAAACCAATCTTAGCTTGCTGCCTTTGCCACGAACGGTAAATTCAGTCTTTTTTAAATTAAGATCATTAATCTTTAGTCGAGCTAATTCGCTGACACGCAGGCCAGTGGAGAAAAGCATTTCCAAAATAGCTCGATCACGGAGTTTAACCAATTTACTAGATTTGGGAGTGGCCAAGGGGGCTTGTAAAAAGGCGGCTAAGTCATAGCCTTCTAAAAAAGTTACTTGACGCGGCTCTTGTTTGGCTAGTTCGACTTTATTGGAGTCTAGACTGGCAATATCATTTTTGCTGAGATATTTTAGAAATTGACGCAGGGCAATTAAATGATAATTTTGCGTATTCTTTTTAAGGTTGCTATATTCGCGATTAGCGAGACGATTGAGATGCAGGCGATAACGGTGGATTAAGTCTTGGCTAATTTGATTAACCTTGGTGATATTTTGCGCCGTAGCAAAGGCTAAAAAACGTTTTAAATAGAAACTATAACCAATAAGAGTGTTATTGGCTAAACCACGTTCAACTTCTAAGTATTCTAGAAAACGATTGAGGTCATCTTTTAACATATTTTGTATTATACGACATCTTGATTTTATTTTCCAACAATGTTATAACAAAAGAGCTCTGAAAAGAGTCTTTATTCTTTAATTTACCCCCTCTTGGACACAGCTTTGACTGTCTCTCGGTTGGGGCCAAGATTTATGTTGGACAAGAATCTCAAACAGAGAATCATTGAAAAGTTTCGTCAACACGAAGGCGATACTGGCTCAACCCAAGTGCAAATTGCTATTTTAACTGAAGAAATCAAGCAGTTAACTGAGCACTTGCAAAAGCATCGTCATGATTTCTCTTCTCGTCGTGGTTTATTGCGCAAAGTTGGTGAACGTCGTCGTTTGCTAAAATATTTGCAAAAAGAAGATGAAAAATCATTCTTAGAATTAGCTACTCAGCTTAATCTCAAGATTGCCAAAAAGATGGCTGCTGAAGAAGAAGAACGTAAGCGTATCGAAGCTGAATTGATGGCTAAGGGTGAAATGGTAGAAGAAGATTTTTCTGAAGATTTAGTTGAAGAAGAAGCCTAATATTTTATGGCCAAACATCCGGAGCAGCGAGTTGGAGTGTTAGTTGATGTTGCTAATCTTTATCATTCCGCTCGCAATCTTTACAGTAAGAAAGTTAATTTTCGTAAAGTTTTGGCTTCGGCTGTCGCTGGTCGTAAACTCATTCGCGCGTCGGCCTATGTCGTTCGCAGCGATAATAATGAAGATGAACTAGCTTTTTTTGAGGCTCTGAGCCAGCAAGGTTTTGAAGTGATTATGAAAGATCTACAAACCTTTGCTGGTGGAGCCAAAAAAGGCGATTGGGATGTTGGTATCAGTATTGATGCCATTAAACTATCGCATAAGTTAGATGTTATCGTTTTAGCCAGCGGTGATGGTGATTACATACCGCTGGTTAATTATATCCAAAATACAACTGGCTGCTTGGTAGAAGTGGCTGGTTTTCGCCAAACTTCTTCGGCTAAATTAATTGAAATCGCTGATGATTTTATTAATCTGAGCGATCGTCAATTTTTAATTAATCGTTAATTAACATAATAATAAGCTAACTGGCCGCCAAACAGGGAGTACTATGAAATAATCATAGTTCTTGAGTTTGTTGGCCAGAGCTCTCAATTCTATGCAAAAGCAAGAAATTGTGATTAGTGGCGACTGGCATGGCCGTCAGCTCACTATCAAAACTGGCCGTTTGGCTCATCAAGCTGATGCTGCCGTTACTGTCCAGTATGGCGACACTGTTGTCATGGCAACAGTTGTTGAAGCTAAACAGTCTCGTGAAGACGGTGACTTCTTTCCACTCATGGTGGATTTTGAAGAACGTCTTTATGCTGCTGGTATTATCAAAGGTTCTCGTTGGGTTAAGCGTGAAGGCCGACCAACTGACGAAGCCGTTCTGACTGGTCGCATGATTGATCGGTCGATTCGTCCTTTATTTGATGAATCATCTCGTCGTGATGTCCAAGTAATTTTGACTGTCTTGTCAGTTGATCAAGTCAATGACTATGATATTGTCGCTTTGGTGGCTGCTTCAGCTGCTTTAAGAATTTCTGGTATCAATTGGGCTGGCCCGATTGGTGGTATTAGAGTTGGTCAAATTGATGGCCAATTGATTTTTAACCCAACTTATGAACAGCAATTAGCTAGTAACCTTGATTTAATTGTAGCTGGTACCAAGGATCGCGTTATCATGATTGAAGCTGGAGCGAAAGAAGTTCCAGAAGATGTGATGCTTGAGGCTATTTGGTCTGGTGAACAAGCTTTGCAGGGCGCGATCAATTTAATTGAACAGTTAAAAGAAGCTGTTGGTCCAATTGCGGAAAAAACAACTAAAACTGTTCGCCTGTCAGCTGATGAATTGCAAGCTGCTGAAAGTAAAAATCAATTTAAACAGTTAGCTGAAGCTTGGTTGGCAACTAATGTTGAACCAATTTTGTTTGATAAAGTTTATTATACTAAAGGTCAGCGCAAATTGGCTGTCGAAGCGATTAAAGATCAATTAGATGAATATTTGTTTAATCAAGGTCTTGATAAAGGTTTGCGCTCTTGGGTGATTGGTCAAACCGTTGAAACCGCTGTTGAAGCTGCTGTTACTACTAATATTTTAAAGCACAACCGTCGCGTTGATGGTCGTGCGATTAATGAAATTAGAGCCTTATCTGCTGATACTAGTATTCTACCCCGTAATCATGGTGTCGGTTTATTTTCTCGCGGTGAAACTCAAGTAATGTCAATTGTTACTTTAGGTTCACCTAGCGATGAGCAATCTTTAGAAGGCTTGGAAGGCAATTCCACTAAACGCTACATGCATCATTATAATTTTGCGCCATATTGTACTGGTGAAGCTAAGCCAATTCGCACGGCTGGTCGTCGTGAAATTGGTCATGGTGCTTTAGCTGAAAAAGCTTTAGTTCCAGTTTTACCGAGTAAAGAAGAGTTCCCTTATACCATTCGAGTTGTTAGTGAAACCTTGAGTTCTAATGGTTCTTCTTCAATGGGTTCAACTTGTGCTTCTTCTCTATCATTAATGGATGCTGGTGTACCGATTAAGCGTCCAGTGGCCGGCATTGCTATGGGCTTGGCTTCTATTCCTGACATGAGTCAGTGGTGTGTCATTACTGATTTACAAGATTTAGAAGATGGTCAGGGTGGTATGGATTTCAAAATTACTGGTACTACTGAAGGTATTACAGCTATTCAATTGGATACCAAGACTATCGGCCTAGATAAGGAAATTGTTGCTACTACTTTAAAACAAGGTCGCGAAGCTCGATTGCAGATTTTAGATGTTATGAATCAAGCAATTGCTGAACCTCGAGCTGAATTGTCACCATACGCTCCAAAGATTGTCAGCTTCTTTATTGATGTTGATAAAATTCGTGAAGTTATTGGTACTGGCGGTAAAGTAATTAATGAAATTATTGACGCCTGTGAGGTTACTATTGATATTGAACAAACTGGCCAAGTGATGGTTTGTGGTACTAATCAAGAAAAATTAAATCGCGCTGTTAAATGGATTCAAGATATTGCTCGCAAATTTGAGGCCGGTGAAGAGTTTACTGGTAAAGTTGTTCGCTTGCTAGATTTTGGTGCTTTTATTGAATTAGTGCCCAATCGTGACGGTATGGTCCATGCTAGTGAGCTAGCGCCATTTTATGTTGGTAAGCCAGCTGATATGTTGGAGGTTGGTGATACGGTTAATGTTAAAATTAAAGCAATTGATGATCAGGGTCGAGTTAATTTGACTATGAAAGATTTAGCTAACCAAGCTATTTGGGAGCGCTACAAGGCTAAAGGTTTGCCAACTGAACGACCAGCTGGTTTCCCTGGTGGTCGACCACAGCGACCTAGTCATGGGGATAACTCAGATCGACGTCATTCTCGTTAAAATTAGATTGACCAATAGATATTGAGCAAAAAAATTGGACAGACCTCTTGTTAGGGGTCTGTCTTTTTGCTCTTTCATAAAAATGTTATGATGGAGGTGGTCAAACTACTCCACCAAAATCAGCTCCCAATTTCTAATCTCTTTAAAGAGTCGCCATGTCTATTTATCCGATTCCGGCAAAATTGCCGGATCCGACTAACTGGCTAAAATTAGATTTAGCTAAGCTTAGTAATAGCGAACTGCTAGCTTTAATTATTAGTCAAGGGCAAGAAGTTAAAGATTATCTTCCTTTGGCTAGACAGATATTGCAAAAAATATCAGCACCTTGTTTAACTAATACTAGTTTCGAGGAGTTAGTTAAAGCCGGTCTAGATAGTAGTCAAGCTAATACAGTTTTAGTGGCGGTTAATATGGCAAAGCGATTTTGTCGGCAAAGGCTCAAGAATATTTATTATAGTAGTGAAGTTATTTATCAAGAATTTAAATATCTCAGATCTTGTACTAGTGAAAGAGTTTCAATTGGTTATCTGGATCGACGTTGTCATGAATTAAGGCGTAAGAGTTTTTTGTTTGACGATTTAAAGCAAAAAGAATTTCAACCGTGTCGCATTTTTGATCCAATTATTCATTTACCAGCGTATCAGTTAGTTTTGGCCAGCAATCATCTCACTGGTGGGGCTGAGCCAACAGAAATTGATTTATTGTTTTTTAAAAAAATGAAACAAATTAGCCAAGCCTTTGGTTTAGAAATACTAGACAATGTAATTTTTAGCCGTCGTAATTTCTATAGTTTTCGTCAGGCTGGTTTAATTGATAAAACCATCAACTAGTTGATGATAGGAGGGGGTTAGAACCGTTAGCTGACGAGCTAGCGGTTTTAATTTTGTAAAAAAAGAGCGCCGAGCTGATTCGGCGCTAGTGGTTGTTTGGGAGCTGTTTATTATCGGCGTATATTACGACGATTTTTTTGTTTTGGTTTTTTGGTTGAGTTTCCGATTTCTCTCGTTAATTCTTCGTAGCTTTCATTGGTGACTTCGTTGTCGACTACTGATACATTTCTTCCTTGGACAATTCCTTGGAATTTGTCTATGTGTTTTGAATCAAATTGCGTCCAGCCACCAGCTATTAGTAATTTTTTTAGCCTAGAAGCTTCAATTGTTCGTTTTTTGTTGTGTTCGTCTTGTACTGTTAAATACAAAGTGCCGCTATGAAAAATTTTGTCAATAGAATGTTTACTTGCTACTACTTTTGATGTATTAGGCATTTGCCACCTCCTATTTATTTTTTCTTTCGGATAAGCCATACTTTATGACTTATTTTAATGGCTGTCAAGAGACTTGGGGCCAATTGCCAAAAACCAAGGTGGGTGATAGACTAAAAATGACTTTAATGCCTTATTTTATCTTATGTCTGAAGTAACTTTGGAAAATATTGTCAGTCTTTGTAAGCGGCGTGGTTTTGTCTATCCGTCATCGGAGATTTATGGCGGCTTGGCAGCAGTTTATGATTACGGCCCTTACGGAGTTGAACTCATTAACAACATCAAACAAACTTGGTGGCGCGAAATGGTTTATCGCTACGATAATATTAGTGGTCTCGATAGTGCTATTTTTATGAGCCCTAAGATTTGGCAGGCCAGTGGTCATGTGTCTGGTTTTTCTGATCCTCTGACTGAATGCCGTCAGTGTCACGCTCGTCTTCGAGTTGATCATTTATTAGAAAAGGCTGGTATTGAGGCTGATGAAAAGATGTCGGAAAATGAAATCAATCAGCTTTTTGATGATTATCGCCATGTCATTAAATGTCCAGAATGCGGTCAGCAAGATTTTACGGCTGTTCGTAAATTCAATTTACTAGTCCAATCAAATCTAGGTGATTTTACTGGCAATGGTAATGATCCAGTTTATTTGCGCGGTGAAACTTGCCAAGGTATCTATGTCAATTATAAAAATATCATGGACAGTACCAGACTAAAGATTCCTTTTGGTATTGCTCAAATTGGTAAAGCTTTCCGTAATGAAATTACAGCTCGTCAGTTTATTTTCCGCACTAGAGAGTTTGAACAGATGGAAATGCAGTATTTTATTGAACCAACCGATAGTTTAGAAGATTTTAATTTGTGGAAACAGCGTCGTTGGGATTATTATGTTAATGTTTTAGGTATCAATCCAGATAATTTACAGTGGCACGAGCACGAACGATTGGTTTTTTATGCTAAAGCCGCTTTTGATATTGAGTATCGTTTCTCTTTTGGTTTTCAAGAAATCGAGGGTATCCATGCTCGTGGTAATTATGATTTGACTCAGCATCAGCAAGCTTCTGGCCAAGAGTTGAATTATTTTGATCAAGTAAACAATCAGAAATACATTCCTCATATTGTTGAATCATCTTCGGGGGTTGGCCGTGTTTTCTTGATGCTTTTAAATGAAGCCTACTCTGAGGAAGAAGTCGGTGAAGGTGATAAACGAATTGTTTTAAAATTTAAGCCAAGTTTAGCACCAGTTAAAGTGGCTGTTTTCCCGTTGCTTAGAAATAAGCCGGAACTAATGGCTAAAGCTCAGGAGGTTTTTGATCAGCTCAAGATGCGTTGGCGCGCTGAATTTGATGATAGTGGTAATGTCGGTAAGCGTTATCGCCGCCAAGATGAAATTGGTACACCGTATTGTGTGACGGTTGACTTTGATACTTTAGAAAAAGGTACGGTCACTGTCAGAGATCGTGATACTATGGAGCAGACGGTTGTTAAGTTAGAGGAGCTCACTACTTATTTATCTTCTAAATTGGATTAGTTTATGTGGCAAAGACAGTTAAATGATCAGCAACCAGTGGTTTTAAAAGTTCCACTCAAAGATTGTCCGACTTTTACTGCTTTGGTAGTGGTGGCAGTTGGTTCCAAGCATGAAACTGCTCAGCAAAGTGGGCTATCTCATTTTTTAGAGCATATGTTTTTTAAAGGGACTACCAATCGTCCCAACACTTTAGCTATTTCTAGCGAGCTGGATGCCATTGGCGGTGAGTATAATGCTTTTACTAGCAAAGAATATACTGGTTATTATGTTAAATGTGCCGCTGATCAAGCTGAGGTAGCTCTAGATGTTCTTAGTGATATGCTGCTTAATTCTCAGTTTTCGGCTGAGGAAATCGACCGTGAACGAGGTGTGATTATTGAGGAAATTAACATGTATGAAGACAATCCAATGATGCATTTGGAGGATGTCTTTGAACGAGCCCTTTATGGCGACACTCCAGCTGGTTGGGATACAGCCGGTAATAAAGCCACGGTCAGTGCTTTTAGTCGTCAGGATTTTGTTAGCTACTGGGAGAGTAATTATGGCCGAGAACGGACGACTGTTTGTTTAGCTGGACGACTACCAGAAAATATTGATGACTTGTTGAATAAATATTTTGCACAGTGGCCGCAGTCAGCCAACTTTTCTGACAAGCTAGCCGTGATTGAAAACCAAACTGAGCCCAAACTTTTAGTGGCTGACAAAGAGACCGATCAAATTCATTTAGCGCTTGGAGTTCGAGCTTTTCCTTATGGTCATCCTTCAGAAATGGCCGCTAAATTGCTGGCCTCTATTTTAGGTGGTTCAATGAGCTCACGCCTATTTTTACAGATTAGAGAACGACAGGGTCTGGCTTATTATGTTCGAACTAATGTTGAAGAATATACTGATACCGGCTATTTAGTAACGTCAGCCGGCATTAAAAAAGAAGCTTTAGAACAAGCGGTGACGACAATTATTGCTGAGTATAAAAAGTTGATGACCGAACTAGTTGGTGAAGAGGAGCTTAGCCGTATAAAAAAGTTCATCACTGGTCGCTTAGTTTTAGGGTTAGAGGGCTCCGATGACTTGGCTCAGTGGTATGCCCGGCAACAAGTTATGGCCTTGAGTCAGGGTAAAGTCCACAGTAATCTAGACAATCCTCAAGAATTTTTAGATAAAGTTCAAAAAGTAACAGCCGAAGAGATTAGGGAAGTTGCCCGACAAATCTTTGTTGATCAGGGCCTTAACCTAGCAATTATTGGTCGCGTTGCGAGTCAGATGGATCTAAAAAACAAACTCACTTTTAATTAATAATAAAAATATGGTCCAGTCAGCCGATTATTTAGCTGAGCTTAATTCAGCGCAAAGACAGGCGGTTGAACACGGTGATGGACCGCTTTTAATTATTGCTGGAGCTGGTACTGGCAAAACAACTGTACTGGTTAATCGCTTACTTCATTTAATTATGTCTGGTCAGGCCAAACCTGATCAGATTTTGTTAACTACTTTTACTGAAAAAGCCGCCAGTGAAATGGAAGAACGAGCCGATCGATTGTTGCCTTATGGTTACACTGATTTATGGATTCAGACTTTTCATAGCCTCGGCGAAAGGCTGCTTCGGCAACATGGTTTAGATATTGGCCTGCCAACTGATTTTAAATTATTAAATGATACTGGCCAGTGGATTTTACTGAGGAAAAACCTTGATCGATTGCAACTCAAATACTATCGGCCGTTGGGTAATGAGACCAAATTTTTACGCGACCTGATAAAGCACTTTAGCCATCTCAAAGATGAAAATATTGAACCAGCTGATTATTTAGAATATGTTGAGGGGTTAGAAGTGGTCTCAGGCGACGAAGCCAATGCTATGGAAATCGAACGCCTAAAAGAATTAGCTCAGGCTTACCAAACCTACAATCAGCTGTTGCTGGATAATTCTTATTTGGATTTTGGCGATTTGATTCGCTATACTTTAAAGCTTTTCCGTCAACGCCCTAATATTTTGGCACAGTATCGCCAGCAATTTCGTTTTGTTTTAGTTGATGAGTTTCAAGATACCAATTGGGCACAATATGAGCTAATAAAATTATTGGCCGCACCGAATAACAATTTAACGGTGGTTGGTGATGATGATCAAAGTATCTATAAGTTTCGCGGTGCCTCACTAGCCAATATTTTGCAATTTAAAGATGATTACCCTGAGGCGGTCGAAGTTGTTCTAACTGAAAACTATCGTTCTGGTCAGGCGATTTTGGATTGTGCTTATAAGTCAATTCAAAACAACAACCCTGATCGTCTAGAAGCTAAATTGCAACTAAATAAGCAGTTACAAGCGATGAATGGTCAGCTAGGCCAAGTTGATGTTTGGCCGTTTGGCCGGGAGTCAGAAGAAATTGTGGCAATTGTTGACTATATCAAGCAAGAACAGCGTAACAATCTAGATGGTAAGTGGTCTGATTTTGCTATTTTAATTCGTTCCAACCGGGAAGCCGATAAGTTTATCAATGAGCTTGGTCGGCAAAATGTTCCTTGTCAGTTTATGTCGATGCGTGGTCTTTATTATAAGCCAATTGTTCTAGATTGTTTGGCTTATTTTAAACTACTAGATAATTATCACGAATCAGCTGCGCTTTATCGAGTTTTAAGTTCGAGGGCCTTTGCGGTTAAAGCCTCTGATTTGATTGAACTTAATGCTTTGGCCAGACGCAAAGCTTGGTCACTTTATGAAACTTTAGAAAATCACTTAGCTGTTACCAAATTGAGCGCCGAGGGTCGGGAGGCAATTATTAAATTACTCAAATTAATTACTGAACAATCAAAGTCAGCCGCAACTCAAAAGGCGAGTTGTTTATTTGTTGATTTTGTTTATCGTTCCGGATTACTAGCTGGACTCGACCAAGAAAAAGATTGGGTGATTTTTCATTATTTAAACGAGCTTTATAAAAAGATCAAGGAATTTGAAAATAGCGGCACTGATTTGCGGCTAAAAGATTTTGTCGAACTGATTGATTTAGAAATGGAGGCTGGTGAAACTGGTAGTTTGAGTTTGCCCATGGAAGACGATGATGTCGTTAAAATTATGACGATCCACTCAGCTAAAGGTTTGGAATTTAAGCAAGTGATTTTGCCCGACCTAGTTAGTCAAAGATTTCCAACTATTAGGCGCGGCGACAGCCTGCCAGTTCCGGATGGTTTGATTAGTGAGACGGCCGGTACTGGCGATATCCATTTAGCGGAAGAGCGCCGTTTGTTTTATGTGGCTGTCACTAGAGCTAAGGAAAAACTTATCTTAGCTTATGCTAAAGATTATGGTGGCGCTACTGATAAAAAGCCGTCGATTTTTTTGAATGAACTTGGACTGATTGATAATTCGGCTGAATGTCAATTAAATACAACTCGAATTTTTGAGCTAGTTCGTGAAGTTGAGGCTTTGGCTGCTCCAAATAGTGATGAAGAAATGATTCCGGCACCCAATTTGGCCGTGGATAAATTTTCGTTTAGTCAGTTTGAAGCCTATGGCCATTGTCCATTGCAATATAAGTTTTCGTTTATTTTGCATGTTCCAGTGCCAGAAAAAGCTAGTATGAGCTATGGCCGATTGATGCATCGTTGTTTTTACGAACTGTTACTACCTTGTCTAATTACTGAGCAGCCGACTGATCTTTTTGGCCAAACGACCACTGCTAAAAAATTGACCTGGGAGGAGTTACTAGCAACCTATAAACGTAATTGGAGTGATGATGGTTATGCTTCGGCTGAGGAAAGGGAAAAATATCGCCTTCAAGGTCTACAAAGTTTGAAGCTTGTTTGGCAAGAGATTGAGGCTAATGGTTGGCCTAATGTTTTGGCTTTGGAAAAAAAGTTTGTTTGGAAAAATAGTTTGTTTTCCTTAGGGGGCACAATTGACCGCGTTGACCAATTGGCTGATGGAACAGTCGAGATAGTTGACTATAAAACTGGCAATCCCAAAGAAAAACTAGATTATCAGACCAAGCGGCAATTAATGATTTATCAGTTAGCCGTTGAAGATGTTTTTGGTTGGAAGGTGGGTAAAATGTCTTTTTATTATTTAAATAATGGTACTAAACTTAGCTTTACCGCCAAGCCAGCGGAACTAGAAAAAATTCAACAAGAAGTAGCTGATGAGGTGGCAGCGATTCGGCAGGGCCTGTTTCCAGCTAAGCCAAGTCAATTGTGTGCTTATTGCGATTTTCGCAACATCTGTCAATTTCGGCAAAATTAATTGATTTTATCTTGTAAAAATCGGCTTTTTGCTTTGACAGACTAGCTATTTTTTGCTACATTTAAGCTAGCCCGTAGTCCGGGTTTAGTTATGTATTTAGTAAAATTTTATGATTATCAGTTGGTTGGGACATTCATGTTTTCGGTTGCAAGAAAAAATTGATGGTAAAGATGTTACCGTAATTATTGATCCGTTTAAACCAGAATATACTGGCTTAAAATTGCCTAGCAATTTAACAGCTGACATTGTAGCTGTTACTCATCAGCACGAAGATCACAATTTTTCACAAGCAGTTGAAGGAAAACCTTTTATTATTGATATGGCTGGTGAATATGAAATTAGCGGTGTCGCGATTGATGGGGTGGACAGTCATCATGATGAAAAGCATGGCAATGAACGGGGTGGTAATGTAATTTATCGGATTGAAATGGGTGGTTTAGTGGTAACTCACTTAGGCGACCTAGGAACTTTACTCGAAGAAAAACAATTAGAACGATTAGCTGGTACCGATATTTTATTAGTGCCAGTCGGAGGCCATTTTACTTTAGATGCTAAAAAAGCGGTGGAAGTAATTAATCAGATTGACCCCAAGATGGTTATTCCGATGCACTATAGTTTACCAGATCTTAAGTTTGAACTTAATCCAGTTGGTGATTTTGTCAAAGCTATTGGATTAACACCAGTTGAAGATAGTCGCTTAAAGATTACTCGTCGCGATTTGGATAGTGAAAATACGCAGCTAACTATTTTATCAATTAGCTAATTATGAAAAACTGGCCGCTAAAAAAGCGTCTCTTGGTGGCTAAAATTGGAATTAGCAGTATAATGCTGCTGCTGTTGATTTTTTGGCTGTATAGCTTAAGTGTTTCTATGACTGAGGAAAGAGAAAGGAGTGGGCAGCCGCTACTAGATATTCAACAAATAAAAGATGATGTTAATGAAAGCTTGAAAGAATTTCAAAAGGATAGTCAAGAATTGAAGAAAATTAATACAACGACGGTTACGGCGACCTCTAGTCCAGAGATGGAACAATTAAAACAAGAAAATCGTTTAAAATTAGATCAGCTACGACAACAATTAGAAAAAATTGATAATTAGTCAGCTGATAAATAAAGCTTATGGAAGATAAAAAAGAACAAGAAATTAGTAGTGAAGAAACCAGTGATCAGGCTGATCAAATTGACCAACCTGAACAAGCGGAACCAGATGAACGCTTAACTAATGGTCAGGCTTCAGAAATGACAGCTCATGGTTTGATTCTTAATCAGCCAATTGTTGAAGAAATGCGTCAAGCATATCTTGATTATGCTATGAGCGTTATAGTTTCTCGTGCTTTACCAGATGTTCGTGATG
>CAZXQE010000007.1:0-14216 GCA_964643015.1 uncultured Gammaproteobacteria bacterium | reverse complement strand
ATTGTGTGGTACTGGAGTAACATCCTTGATGGCGTTAACGACCAAACCATTAGCATTAAGAGCGCGAACAGCAGCTTCACGGCCAGTTCCGACACCGTTAACAAAAACATTAACATCGGTTAAGCCCATTTCTTTAGCACGCTCAACAGCAATACGGGTAATAATTTGAGCGGCATAGGGAGTGGACTTTTTTGGACCTTTGAAACCAGCTAACCCAGCACTAGCCCAAGAAACAACATCACCATTTTCATCAGTAATTGTGACAATGGTATTATTGTAAGTTGACTTAATGTAAGCATTACCAACAGTCAAAGTCTTTTCAGCTTTGCGACGGCGGCGCTTGCCTTTGGCAGCAGCCAAACGATTGGCTTTAGTCTTTTCCAATTTCTTTTTAATTTCTTCTGGCAACTCTTCCATTACTGGACCAGTAGTAGCCGGAGTGGCTTCAGTAGCCGGAGTGGCCACAACCTTTTCTGGTTCAGCGACAACCTGCTCGGAAGCTGTTTTTTGTTCGTCAGTCATAATAAACAACTACATTAATTACTTGAACTTTAGGTCTTCTGACCAGTTGGTTTGCGTCCAGAACCCATAGTCTGGCGGCGATTACCGCGAACAGTACGGCTATTGGTCTTGGTGCGTTGACCATTGCAAGGTAAATTGCGGCTATGACGTGCGCCACGATAAGCACCAATTTCTTTTAGGCGCTTAATGTTGCTAGCAACTTCGCGACGTAAATCACCTTCAACGCGTTCATTTTTTTCAATCAAAACACGAAGCTGATTAGCCTGATCTTCGGTTAAATCTTTGGTTCTAATTTCACCAGCAATCTTAGCTTTAGCTAAAATTGCTTTAGACTTAGTTAAACCAATCCCAAAAATATAGGTTAAGGCAACTTCGACTTGTTTATCGTTAGGCAGGGTAACACCCGCAATACGTACTACCATATAGTATATAAATAATAACAACTAACCCTGACGCTGTTTATGCTTGGGGTTCTTACAAATCACCTGAACGCGATTGAAGCGGCGGATGATTTTACAATCTTTACAGATTTTTTTCACGGAAGCTCTTACTTTCATAACTTACTCTACATTAATTAGAGACGGTAAATGACCCGTCCCTTAGTCAAATCATAAGGACTGATCTCTAGGCGCACCCGATCTCCCGGGGCTAAGCGAATTTTATTGATTCGCATTTTACCAGACAGATGAGCTAACAACTCATGGCCGTTATCTAACTGCACCTTAAAGGTCAAACCAGGCATCAACTCTAAAATTTCCCCTTCACATTCCAGGAAATTTTTTGAAGCATTGGTTTCGTTTACAGTCTTGGTCATTAATTATTTTTTACTAACATAAAATAATTTATCGAGCCAGAGACTGATAAATTATTACTATGTCTGACTATTTATTTTGTAAATATAGTCCAATTATAAAGGCAAAATGAATATCTGTCAAGGGGCTCACTGGAACTATTCCAAAACCGCTTTAATTCGCCTAACACCGGCACTACTACTTTCTTCTTTGGCAATCTTGAAATGACCCAAATCACCAATCTGTTCAACATGAGGACCACCGCATATTTCCTTACTAAAAGGCTGATCTTGGCCAATGGTATAAACCTTGACTCGCTCACCATATTTAGCCTCAAAAATGCCCATTGCTCCTTGCTGACGCGCTTCATCAAGTGATAATTCCTGACAGGTAACTGGCAAATTTAAAGCAATCTGCTGGTTAACAATATCTTCGACTTGCTTAATTTGCTCCATAGTCATCTTTTCCGGGTAAGAAAAATCAAAGCGCAATCTTTCAGTTGTAATATTGGAACCACGTTGATAAACATCTGGACCTAAAACTTGACGCAAAGCCTGGAGTAAAAGATGAGCGGCGGTATGAAGCTTGGTTGTTTCTTCCGAATTATCCGCTAGACCACCCTTAAACTTGCCAGCGGCGGCAGTCCGAGATAACTCTTGGTGTTTAGCTAATTCTTGATCAAAACCAGCAACATCAACGGTTACATTATTTTCTTTAGCCAATTCTTCGGTCATTTCCAAAGGAAAACCATAACTTTGATAAAGCATAAAAGCTTCTTCGCCGCTAATTGACTGACTCTTGGAAATTATTGTTTGAAATTCCTTAAGACCACGATCAAGAGTAGCCTTAAACTTAGCCACCTCACCTCTTAACTCACTAGCAATAAAATCAGCTTTGGTAATAAGCTCCGGATAAGCCTCACCCATGGAAGAAGTAATTGCCTTGGCTACACCAACTAAAATCTCTTCAGCTGGAGTTGGCCAATTGTTGGCCAAACGAACGGCACGACGAATCAAACGGCGTAAAATATAGCCCTGATCTTTATTGCTTGGGGTAACAGCTTTTTCATCAGCGAGCAAGAAGATGCTAGCGCGAGTATGGTCGGCAATAATTCGAAAAGCTCTGGTGCTATCTTGATAATTTTGACCACTAGCCTGCTCCAAATAAGCAATAGCTGGCGCAAATAAATCAGTCAAATAAATATCTGGTTGATTATTGATTACTCCTAAAATTCGCTCCATACCCATACCAGTATCAACATTTTGCTGAGCAAGTGGCTTGAAGCTACCATCAATTTGCTTATCATAAGCCATAAAGACATTATTCCAAATCTCAACCCAACGTTTGTCTTCTGGATCATAAACTTTTGGGGCTGGCATTTCACCAGTCCAATAAAAAATTTCGGTATCAGTACCACAAGGACCAGTTTGACCAGCTAGACCCCACCAATTATCTTTTTTACCTAATTTAGCCAAACGCTCGACTGGCAAGCCAACTTGTTGCCAAAGATCGTAAGAAAATTGATCAAAGGGCGCATCGTCATCACCAACAAAAACTGTAGCAGCTAAACGACTCTTGTCTAAGCCCAACCATTTGGGATCGGTTAAAAATTCCCAACTCCAAGCGATGGACTCTTCTTTGAAATAATCGCCGAGCGACCAATTACCCAGCATCTCAAAAAAAGTACAGTGAGTCTGATCACCGACTTCGTCAATATCATCAGTTCGAAGACATTTTTGCGCGTCAGCCAGTCTTTGACCGAGTGGATGTTTTTGACCTTGGAGATAAGGCACCAGTGGCTGCATGCCAGCCGTGTTAAATAAAACAGTTGGATCATTTTCCGGCACCAATGAAGCGCTCGGAATAATGGCGTGACCTTTTTCAGCAAAAAATTGTAAAAACTTTTTTCTTAGTTCGGTTGAGGTAATAGTCATATATTTCAGAGAAACAAACGGCCAGCTATCTGGCTGGCCGCTAGTTTAGATAATTACTTTTTTATTCCTGTTCTTCGGTTGAGTTTTCAGGAGTAGCGGCTGGAGTTTCACCATCTGGTAAATAACCAGCAAATTGTTGTTTAACAGCTTCTTTATCAGCTTCTTGTAAGCCAGCTAGTAAAGTCTTTAAAACTTCTTTAGTTTTATCAACCTTGCCTGCATCACGATAAACACCGGCAATTAAGTATAAACCATTCAAATCATTACCGACTTGCTGCATTAAGCCATCAGCAATTTGTTCAGCTTGATTTTGCAAATCAGCAGCTTTATCGGTTTCAGTCTTAGCACGTTGATTTAGTAACTGAGCTAACGCTAAAGTATAGGATGGTTCGCCACCAGAATAATTAATTGCTTGAACTAAATCCTTGGTCGCTTCTTCTGGTTTTTCAATCGCCTGATTTAAAGCAGCTCGATAATAATAAGCCTCAGCCCAATTTGGTTTTAATTCAAGAGCCTTATTGTAATTAGAAAAAGCATCACTAACTAACTTATCTTTCATTTCCTTTTCACTAGCCTGATAAGCTTGAGATACTTCAACTTGAGCAATCTTGGCATAAGGCCATGGATTATTAGCGTCAATCTTGATCAATTGACTCTGAGCAGCCAATACTCCTTCAAAATCGCCAATAGTTTCATACATATTAGCCACGGTCTTCAAAATAGCTGGTTGATTTTTAATATAATTAAAATTACCATCAATTAACTGTTTAGCTTGTTGAACATAACCACGAGCCTGTTCACCCAAAGCTGTTGCCTCAGTGCCAGTAGCTTTACCAGCTTCAGCACCAATTTGATTGGCCTTGAGCCACGAAAGCTGAGCTAAACCAAAACCATACATTTCGCGCCATGGCGCTAATTTATAAGCATCAGCCATCCGACCAATCTGCTTGCTAGTATCTTCGGTTTTAGTCGAATTATTAGCAATAACATCAGCTAAATATAGCTTGCCACCAAAAGCAGCACCAGCTAATAAACTAATTGCCACAACAATAATTGCTACAATCCAAATAGTGCTAGTGCGAGAATCATCACTTCTTTCAAAAACTGGTTGTCGACGTGGCCAACTATAAGTAACAACCATTAACAAGACCCAAAGCAAAGCAAAAATTAAAATAATATTATTACCGAGTGGCATCATCAAACCACCAGCAAGCAAAACAACAACGGCTGCCAAAAGACCAGCTGAAAAATTATTATCCGCTTCATCCATTTCTTTGCTAATCATAATTCTTCGCCAAGCAACAAATAGACCGCCCAATAACAAAGCTAAAAGCAATAAGGTTCCTAAACCACCAACAATTACCAAACTTTCTGCTAACCAGCCAGATGGCAAATCAAAATCAAGATTCCATAAATTACCAGCATTAAAATCGGTTTGCTTAAAACGAGTAAAAACATTACCGAAACTGGCCAAACCATTACCCAAGATTGGACGATTAGCTAAACTTTGTTTGGTAATTTGCCAAGAAAAAGAATTAGATAAACCAACTTCATTAGGTAAAGCCAACTTTAACCAGCCAAAATTACCAACAATCAGTAAAACTACACTTAAAGCTAGTGATCCAATTACAGCAGTTAACTGAACTGAAGTTAATTTAACCGCTCGGCTTAAACCAAAAATTAAAACCAATAAAATACCCAAAATAACAACTGGCCAGATAGTAAACGAACCCAAAGCTGTTAAAGCAATAAAGACAGCCAAACTAGATAAGCCCAACCAAATATTCCAAATTGTTTTGCCTTTTTGGCTAAAGCCACGTTCACAGAAATAATCAGCTTGATCAAGTGCTAGCAAAAATAAAGGTAGAGCGGCAGTAAAGAATAAAGCTAGATTAGTTAAAGAACCAACTGGATTAAAACTAATTGCCTTAGTAAAAGCGACTGGAATTAGATATAGGCCAAACAACTGACAAGTTGAATAAATTGTTACAAAACTAAAACTAATCAAAATAGCCAACCAACTACGACGACGATTGGTTTCTGACCAATTATTAACTACTAAAAAATAAAAACCTAATAAAATAGCAAAAAAAGCTAAACTACGCATCGGCTGACCATAACCGCCAAATAGACTATTACGCCAAGAAGAACTCCAAAAAGTAGCTAAACTAGCTGCGATAAAAGTAGCCAGAGCCACCCAATCTAAGCGTCGCCAATGCCAAGTAATAGATCCTTCCATTAAAACTTTAGCTAGCCAAACAGCTAAACCAATAATAGTGAAGGCGCCCAAAAAGAAAAGACGATCAAAACTAGCTCCTTGCCAGCTGATGTTAAAAAAGAAAGCTGGTAGCAAGAAAAAAGCAGCTGGTAAAATCCAACTGATTAATTGATCGGTCCAGGATAGCCGAGATGACGACCTCAAAAAACGAGAGGCTTTGCTAATTGGTGACATAATCTTTATTTTTATCTTACCAAATTAATTAATAAACTATGAACAGTTTAACAAAAATCTTTTAGCTAGGCAATGACACCACCGCCTAATAAGCGATCATTATCATAAAAAACCACACTCTGACCTGGAGTAATTGCTCGCTGCGGCTCATTAAGCTCAATTAACCAGCCACTATCAATAGCCTTTATCTGACAAGCAACAGCTGGGTGATGATATCTAATAACCGCCTGACAAGCTAAACCATTTTTAGGTTTATGTTTATCGAGCCAATACAGTTTTGGTAAAAATATTTCTTGACCAGATAAAGCTATATCATCTATTTGATTGGTAACCAATAATTTATTATTAATAAAATCGCGACCAATCACATAATAGGGCCCGGTTCCACCAATTTCAATGCCACGACGTTGGCCAATAGTATAAAAAGGTAAACCTTGATGCTGACCGACAATCTGACCAGCTTGATCAACAATATCGCCAGGACTAAACTTCAAATAACGGCTTAAAAAATTATTTAGATTATCTGGCACAAAACAGATTTCTTGGCTTTCGGCTTTTTGGGCGACTGGTAAATTAAAATCTTTAGCCATCTGCCGAATTTCGGTCTTGTGAAAATCTCCCAAAGGAAACTCTAGCATCGCTAAATCATGCTGATCGAGTTGATAAAGAAAATAAGATTGATCTTTGGTTAAATCTTTAGCTCGCCACAACTGAGCCTGACCATCGACGACAGTTTTGCGAATATAGTGGCCAGTCGCTACCGAATCAAAGCCGATTTTCTTGGCATACTTGACCAAACGCCCCAATTTAACTTGCTTATTACACAAAACACAAGGATTGGGCGTACGACCATTTTGATAATCATCTAAAAAACTATTGACCACTCGCTTTTTAAACTCTTGAGCAAAATTGAGGGCATAAAGCGGAATACCAATCTTTTGACAAACTGCTTGAGCATCAGCCCAAGATTCTAAGGAACAACAGTTATTTTCAGCGGTATCAGTATAATTATCTTTCCAAAATTGCAAAAAAACACCAATCACCTCGTGGCCCTGGTCATGTAATAGCTGTGCGGCAACCGCTGAATCAACTCCGCCAGAAACAGCAACAATAATTTTTCTTTTAGGTTGATTTTTGTTCATAAACTAAGCCTCTTTTTGTCCACCTGGTAAAAAGTCACGATAAAAAGATTGATAAATATCGTCATCGGGCGATAACCATAATTCTGACTGACAATCTTCATCAGTAAAATTAAGACCATTAATACCACGAATAATGGCAGCTGGAGTTTGTTCGGAACATTCTCCCATAGCAAAAACAGCGGCAGCAGCTAGAGAGTCAACAATATTGGTTTGAGAAATTTTCATCGGTCGACCAAATAAATCGGCTTGACCACGGTAATCACGAAGTGGATGAAAGCCAGCAAAAGCCAAGCCGATACCAGTCACCCCTAGCCGCAGAGGATTGGAGCGGCTGTCAGTGATAATAATTCCTAAATTATTTAGCCGGTAGCGCTCCTTGAAAAATTGGTGCCACTCTAGAGCGACTTGTTCAACCCTTTCTGGCAATAAAATATAATTATCCAAAGCATTGCTTTCATCAATCCCAGCCGATGGAGCAATTAAATGATGATGGAGCGTTAAAACAGCATAATTGTGAGGCACTACTGCGCGCGGCAAATAAGCCTGAGCCTCTTTAGCAATCAATTCATCCTTATCTGGCACCTGTTCAATCGGAATAGAACGACCTTGATGAAGACTGATAATTTTAGAAGTTATTACTAAAACGTCATTTTCCTTAAGACCAAAATTATCCAAGGCTTCACTAAGAGCCACAAGAGCATCATCTTGGGGTGGGTTGAGACGCTTAGTTTTTACAGCTAATATTTGCATAAATTATAATTGACCGGATGCAATCGCCTCGCGGATGGCAATCATTAAATTATAATAAAACTCTAAATTATTTAAACTAGCCAAACGACGACCGAGCGGTTCATCAATCTTATATAAATAATGCAAATAAGCCAAAGTATAGCGCCGCAAAATCGGCAATCTGGACTCGGGATTAATCGGCTGATCCATTTCGGCAAATTGGCTATTTTTAATATTTTCGGTTCGATAAAAATTGAGCACCTGCCCGTTTTCATCAACCAAGCGACGATCAGGCTGCCAAAAAAACAAGCGGCCATGACGACCTTCACGAGTGGGAATAACGCAATCGAACATATCAACTCCCCGTTTAACAGCTTCTACAATATTATCCGGATAACCGACACCCATTAAATATCTAGTTTTGTCTTCTGGCATATCTGGAGCAATGGCTTCAATTATCCGATACATTTCCTCAGCCGTTTCACCAACCGATAGACCTCCAATGTTATAGCCATCAAAATCTAGAGCCACTAAATCACTAAGGCTCCGACGACGCCAATCAATATCTAGACCACCTTGCACAACCGCAAAGAGTAATGGCTTACCCTCTGGCATTTGATCGTGATGCAGTTTGGCTCTTTTGGCCCAGGCCGTTGTTCGCTCAACTGATTGTTTAACTTTTTCTGGTGTTGACGGTAAAGCTAAGCATTGATCAAGACAGACCGCAATATCAACACCACAAGCCGCCTGTAAATCTAGCGACAGTTCTGGTGTTAAATACTGTTTACTACCATCCCAAGGTGAATTGAAATGGACACCATCTTCTTTTATTTTAACTAGATTTTGACTATCTGGCCGAACACCCGCCAAAGAAAAAACCTGAAAACCACCACTATCAGTTAAAATTGGGCCTTGCCAATCCATAAACTGATGAAGTCCGCCACGCCGCTTAATTGATTCAATACCTGGACGAAGGAGTAAATGATAAGTATTGGACAAAGCAACCGGTGCTCCCAGCTGACGCAGTTCTTCAGTGGTAATATGTTTAGCCACGCCTTGAGTGGCCACCGTCATAAAAAACGGGGTGGGCACTGCTCCATGAGCCGTTGTCAAAACACCGAGGCGAGCTGCCGAACGGGTTGATTTTTTTTGTAATTCAAACATGAGCTATTCCTTACGCTTAATTTTTTTAACCGTTAAGTAAACAACTTCTGGTTGCTCAGGGTCAACAATAATTGACCAACCAGCCCGAGAAGTTGGCAACTTTTTAGTTGACCAATTAACACCACCATCAATCGAACGATAAAAAGTCGTGTCAGTGGCATAATAAATTTCTTGGCTATTTTTAGGATTAATCGCTAAAACATTAATAATTGTCTTATCATCAGGCGTTAGCAAACTAATCTGAGTCCAAGTCTCACCCGAATTAATTGATTTAAACAAACCATAATTAGTCGCCAAATAAGTAACTGGCTGATCTTCAGAAGAAATAACTAAATCACTAAATTGATTGCCAATCTTGAATTCATCTAGGCTTTTATTAATATTATCCCAATTAGCCCCGCCATCAACAGTGCGGAAAAGACCATTTTTCTGGGTAGCCGCAAACATAATCCGACTATCACGCGGACTCATAACAATTTTACGAATCGGATCATCAAAACGATTAACGGTCTGCCAACTATTGCCATTATCACCACTGCGCAACACATCACCGCGAGAAGTGCCTAAATAAACAAAATTAGCATTATGATGATCAACAAGTAAGCTAGTAATAACTACTTTGGGGTCATTGTCATAATAAACCTGAGTCCAGGTACGGCTACAATCAGTTGAACGCATTAAACGATTGGTAGTGGCAGCAAAAACAGTACATTTGTCACGATAATCAACAGCAACAGCACTAACACCAATCTTACCTAGACTAGTAGCAATCTGCCAGTTTTGCGCACCGTCATAGCTATAAGCCAAACCGCTATCACTACTAGCAAAATAAAGAGCCCGATGATCACTAGGATCAATTGCTAAAGCATTACTATTTAAAGTACTAATACTACTTGGTCGTCCAGTGGCTGTGGGAATATTACTAGCCACCGACCAAGAATCACCACGATTGGTACTACGAAAAACACCACCAGCATCAGGTGAGCCAGCTTGCTTACTCCCACCGCTATTAACACTAATCGAACAGCCAGTCAGCATTGTTGTAACAGCCAAACCCAAAACAATTTGACGGCTAATTAAAGTTAATTTATGCATAAAGCTAATTATTGGCGGCCAAGTTGTGGAACACCAAGTTCGGTTGAACATTGGCGACCAAATAGTCTCGAGCAGCGCCTAATTTAGTAAATAGATTAAGTAACTCAGTCCAGGAAATTGTAGCAGCAACATTGGTTAATTCTTGCCGCATAAACCAGTGCTGGATTAATGGGGTTTGATCTTGTTTGATCAGTAATAAATCACGAGTTAAGCCTAACCAAATCTGCCAGAGCTTCCATTCAGTCTCTCCAGCCGAAGCGGCAGTTTTAGGATAAAGTTCGCTTAAATAAGCCAATCTCTCAGCTAAATTACGGGACTTTATTAATTTTAGTAAAAGTTGCGCCAACTGGCAATAAGCTAAGTATAAATCCGGTTGTTCAAAAAAACGAATCGCCAAATTGGGACGACCTAAAGCAACTTGAGCCAAATCTTTGGCTAACTCACGATTAGCGCCATATTGGTTCACTAAGTGATCATAAATCAAACCAGCAGCCACTGGATAAAAACGAAAAACCTGACTGCGTGAAGCAATTGTCCCAGGAATTGAAGCCAAGCTTTCTGTTAATAAAATAAAAACAACTTTCTTTTTTGGTTCCTCTAAACTCTTGAGCAAAGCATTAGCAGCTGAATCACTCAAAGTTTCAGCCTGACGAATAATTATCACCTGATAACTATTGGCAAAAGAAGATAGATTGACTTTTTCAAGCAGTTCGCGAACCTGCTCAATGCCGATTTTTTTCTTATCCGGCAGTAAATCAACCTCATAAAAATCAGGATAAACACCGCGCGCTGTCTGCTGGCAAGACAGGCAATGACCGCAAGGCCAATCAGCACCAGGTTCTTGACGCTGCTGGCAAACTAAAGTTCGCGCAAAATTTTTAGCCACACTGGCTTTACCAATATCAGCTGGACCAACCAATAAATAACAGTGTGCCAACTGGTCAGATGCTAAATGAGCAGCCCAACAACGAACGATTCGCTCATTGCCAATATGTGACCAATGTAGTTGATGACCTTGAATTTCCATAGTTATTATTAGATTATCACGCCCAGCACGGATTGGCAATAAAAAAAGACCACACGGTTGGGTGTGGTCAAAAAATATTAATCGACAATAACGAACGGACGCTTGAGCCAATGCATTTTTTCGATTTTTTCTTCGATTGGCTGAGAAATATCATCAGCCTCATCAAGTGATGAGACTGGAATAAATATCCCCTGCCCCTTAATTTCGTATGATTTTTTTGGGATTTTTTTGAAAAATCCTCTTATCTTCTTTACGTCAGAAGGAGCATCACCATCAAAAATTAGAGAGTAGGAAGTTGTTTCCCGAAAATTTTCGTCATTAGATTTGATTATCTTTGACGATTCCAAACTAAAATTCAGCAAGAATTCCTGAGTGGTTGGATTATAAAAAACAATAGATGTAAAGTATAAATTGTGTTCATCTTCATACATCGGATAAAAATTAGTCATCTTAACCCGATAAATTGAATCATTCGACTCTGGTTTTATAACCTCAGTCAAAATTGACTGTTTTTCACCAATAAATATTTTCATATTCCCTGGTCCAATAACGTCTAATTCCTGAAATTTTTCGGTTTTAGCGAAAAGGTTGGAGGCCAGTATAATCAAAGTAACTGTTAACAGAGTGACAGTAATGTTCCAGTTTGTGCTTGCAGCTTTCATTTCTAACTCTTTCTCCCTGACTTCGCCCTCAGGGGGGCAATTTTTTTGGTTGTTAAATAACTGTTTCTATATTAACATATTATTAGAATTGTGTCAAGGGGTAGTATTTACATATTAAAATAAATGTGTTGTTATAAATCACCCCGCGCTAATTCATAGATAGTTTCAACTTGTTCATCAGTTAAGGCACCTTGCCAAAGAGTTAATTCATCTAAGTCAACTGGCTGAGCATCTTGGCCAATAGCCAATTGACTGAGTGGCTCAGCTAGCCAAGGACGGCTTTCTCGCCAGAGTGGCTGACCATCAAAATAAAGCGTTAACTGATAACGATAAGAATCATAAACTAAAGCCGTCTGATGCCACTCGTTATCCTCAATCGCTTTCATTAGCGGATACCAAGCTTGCTGGTTGTAATAAATCCTCAAACCATAGCTACCTAAAGTCAGGCCGAATAGTTGTCCGCTATTATCCCCGCTTAGCCACAAATTAACCCGGTCTTCCTGGTGATAGTCACTATTTTTCCACCAGAGCGACAATGAAACATCTTGATTATTCAAAGACTCTGGTAAACTAGCCACTGGATCATTGGGGTGTTCAATCCGAACACCATACTGAAAAGGGCTATAAACTCGATTATTTAGCGGTTCCAAAGGAACTTGCTGTAAATTGTCTAGATTTAAAGATGAAATTGGTTGATCAAAAGACCATAAATACTTAGCGACAGCCGGTACTTGTTCTTCTCTTTCGATAAATGGCCGTAAAGGTTGAGCTAAATAAAAAAGCTGTCTGACTTCACCATCATTTAAAGCTCTTTGCCAGAGAGCAATTTCATCGCGGCTCATTGGGTAATTTTCATCAGCTAATTCTAGTTTAACAATATCTTGCATTGGGCGATAATCGACTGTTTGTTCAAACTTAATCTGTCCATCAACAAAAAATTTCAAATGGCCACAATCTTTAACTAGAGTGATTAAATGCCAGCTGTTATCCAGAGGCATAACATTTTCCATTATATAATAACTGCCATTATTCCAGAGTTGCGAATTATAAATACTTAAAGTTAGTCCTAAAGCAATTTGACCGTCAGCGGTTATTAAATATTCATGGCCACGACCATCATTGGGATAAGAATCATTGCGCCACCAATAGCTAAAAGTCAGCTGATCAGGACTGAGGGCTGAAAAATTAGCTTGAGCGGCTGGCTGCTCCCAAGTCTGATAAATAGCGCAGTCATATTGACCACCAGTCCAAGTGAGTTGGTGGTTAGTAAAATCAACTGAACCGACTGAATCCTTGATATCAGAACCAAAACATTCAGCAAAATGCCACAGATGTTTTAAATCGGCGCCATATCTTTCTTGATCATAAATCTGACCGGTTCCCGAACGCGACCAAACATTAGTCTGCTCAATAAAATCATTAGCATTGTTATCAGTATCAAAACCATTACCTAAAGTAAAATGACCACCGCCTTCAATCAGGTCAGCCGCCGTTGAAGTGATTAAAGCCTTGCGCTGCAGCGAATAGCCTTGCGCTAAATCAGCCTGGATAGCCTGCCCTTCCGGATCAATGGCTTGATTGTAGCCAATTCGGTCAAGCTCAACTCCCAGATTATCAACAATTCGCCAATGTCCACCCTCGTCAGCCATGCCCCAATTGCCTTCATGATGATAATCAGGAATCAACTCGCGCGAATAATCTTTGGCCGCTAGTAAAAAATAATCATGCGCCTTAATCTCAGTTCCACTAGGGAGACCATCACTACCACTCCGATTAATCCAAGCACTCCCATTGGCCGAACGACTCTGTAGTCGCCAACCAGTTAAATCAACCGCTTGACTATTGGGGTTATAAAGTTCGACAAATTCATCACTAGCCCCAGCTGGACCACGAGTAGCTAGCTGGCTAATGACAATCTTGAGCGACGCTGCTGGCTCTTTTTCTAAAAGTTTTGTCCAGGCATCCGCTACCGAATCAGTCGGCCAATACTCACGATTGCCGGCCTGATCATAAGCCCGAGAGCGAAATGATATTTTTTGACCAGACTGGGCTGATAAAGCAAAGACAGCCTGGAGATAATTAACTTTCTCTAACCACTTCTCCCAACTGCCACCGCCTAAGCGATAATCAATATCAAACAGCAGCTGATTTTGACTCGAAATATTATCGCTCCCCTGCCAGCTAACCGTAAAACCAAGCTCTTCAACTTCTTCTGGCAAAGCATTAATAGTTGAGCTGGGCGCTTGCTGATCAACATTGGTCTGACTGCTAGTCGCCGTGGTTGTGCTAGTTGTTGTTCCCGTGGTGGTACTAGTCGTTGTCGTGCTAGTAGTAATAGACGAAATTATTTTCCACTTATAATTTAACTTAGCCGAATAATTGCCAGCTGTATCCTGGGCACGCACCACTACTTGGTGCTGACCTAAAGATAAATTGTCATAAGAAAAACTTTCAGCGCATTGCTTTTCTGCTTCACTATCCAACTGACACCAAACTATTGCCGGTTCATTAATGGTCACAGCAAAATCAACTGAAGAATCAGTGATCGTACTAGTTGGTTTACTCTGCCAACTGATTTTGGGCCTTGTTTTATCAATCGACCACGACCAACTAGCTGGTGATTGGTCGATATTGCCCGTTTGATCAATGGCGCGAACTTGGAGTTGGTACTCACCGGCAACTAAATTTTTAATCTGAT
>CAZXQE010000006.1:0-15453 GCA_964643015.1 uncultured Gammaproteobacteria bacterium | reverse complement strand
GTCGGGCGACACGCGCTCGACCTTGCCCAGCGTGCCGTTCTTCACCCCAAGGCCGCGATCGTTCTTGAAGAACATGAGGACAAAAAATTGGCCAACCTGGTGAGCGCCACAAATAATCACAAGAGCTCATTCCCTCATGAGATTTTTCACCAACTCGCCAAGTAATTTTTAATTGACCAGTGAGTGAATTTATTTTAGCAAATTTATCGGCAAGCTGATTAGCCTCTCGACGATCATAAATAATTATTTCTAAAGAAACCTTTTGTCGACTGAGCCATTCTAGCAACGCTTCATTTTCAGCACCAACACCCAAAACAGCTATTTTTTTATTTAGATACTTATCAAAATTAATCATATTTTTATAATTCAGCCCAATTTTCACCGTCATCATTACTAACTACCAAAGGGACAGTTAGGTCAATGACTTCGGTCATTAATTGCGGCACCTTATCTTTTATTTTTTCCACGACATCAGTTTTGCTTTCAATAATAATTTCATCGTGAATTTGTAAAATCATTCTGGCTTCATCATTGGAAAATTGCTGATTTAACCAAGTATTAACCTTAATCATAGCAGCCTTCATAATATCAGCCGCTGTCCCCTGAATTGGTAAATTAACGGCCATTCTTTCTGCTGCTCGCCGAAGACTAGGATTAAGATTTTCTAAATCGGGTAAATGACGACGACGGCCCCAAACAGTAGTAGCATAACCTTTTTCTTTGGCTTGTTCTATTAAATTTTCAATATATAGGCTTATTTTAGGATAGACTGTAAAATATTGATCAATAAAATCTTTAGCTTCCCCATAACTAAGCCCGGTTGCTTCAGCTAGACCATGCGGTCCTTGACCATATAAAATGCCAAAATTAACTGCCTTAGCAGCTCGACGTTGCTCCTTGGTTACTTGATCTAGAGGTAAGTTATTAATTTTAGCTGCGGTGGCTAAATGAATATCACGACCAACCAAAAAATCAGCCACCATACTTTCTTCATTAGCCAGGCTCGCCATAATCCTTAGTTCAATTTGCGAGTAATCAAAGCTAAGTAACCGATAACCTTTTTCCGCTATAAAAGCCTGCCGCAACTTTTTTCCCATCTCAGTTCGAGTTGGAATATTTTGCAAATTGGGATCACTCGATGATAACCGTCCAGTCGCTGTTACGGCCTGATGAAAAGTCGCTCGAAGACGACTATCCTGACTATCAGCTAGGCGTGGTAAAGCCAGCGCATAAGTATTTAAAAGTTTAGCTGCTTCTCGATATTCCAACAATAATTCAATAATTTTGTGCTGATCTTTTAGTTTCTGTAAATTAGCCGCATCGGTTGATAAGCCACTCTTAGTTTTACTGAGTCCTTTAGCTTTTAATTTTAATTTTTCAAATAAAATAACCTGCAGTTGCTTGGGTGAATTGATATTAAATTCTTCACCAGCTTGAGCGTAGATAGCAGTTGTTAATTGTTCTAATTCACTTTGCCACTCCTTAGCTAACTGCCCCAAAAAAGCCTGATCAATCTTGACGCCCGTGCTTTCCATTTTAGCCAAAACAGCAATCAATGGTAATTCCACCTGATAATAAATTTTTAACAAATCACTGTCTTCTAGCTTTTTAATTAGTTGGTTATGAATATTTATAATCTGACTAACCTCTACTAGCCATTCGCTCTGATCTTTTTCTTTAGCTAGACTTAAGCCATTGTCTTGCGCAATATCAACCAAACTACTCTGCCGTCCTCCTGGATTAATTAAATAATCAGCCAAAAGAACATCACCAGCTAAACCTTCCAATTTAATTTTATATTTAGCTAATAATTTAATAATCTCTTTGGCTTGAAAAGCTATTTTTTTAATTTGACGATTAGCCAGTATTTCTCGCCAAGGCTCAATTAAATCATCACTATTTGATTGATCACCACTAAATAAATCCTGCTGAACTTGTCGATTAAAAATTAATTTTATAGCTTGTCGATTATTAGCCAAAATTAAACCAATTGTGCGCTTATCTTCAAAAACTGGTACAATCGCTATTTCAGTTGCCACAAAATCAGCCGCCATTTGTTTAGACTCTGCATTATTGTTAATTTCTGTAGCCACCAAACAACACTGTGGCTTAGCCATTTCCTGAATAATACTTGCTTTTGTTTGTAATTTTTCTAGTCGCGGAATAAGGCTTCTTAATTCCCATGCCAAAAAGGCTTGCTTAATCTCTGTTTGACTAAAATCAACTACTTTGGCCTGTTCTAAAGATATTTCAACCGGGACAGCACAATCTATAGTTGCTAATTTTTGACTTAAATCTAGGCTAGCTTGATTTTCAGCAATTAATTTACGCCATCGTGGCTTCAAGCGCTCATCGTCTAAATTATCATTAATAACTGCTTGTAAATTATCTAAGTGATCGAACGCCTTTAAAAGCTCAACCGCTGTTTTATCACCAATACCTGGAACACCAGGAATATTATCACTCGGATCGCCACGCAGACTCTTATAATCAACCACTTGATCAGGGCGCAGACTAAGAACACTTTCAACACCAGTCTCATCCAAAATCACTGTTTTCTGCAAGCCTTGTTGCAACCAATAAATTCGAGTTGAATTATTAACTAATTGAAAGCTATCTTTATCGCCAGTAATAATATAATTATCTAGCTGTGGCAACTGACTGACGACGGTGCCAATTATATCATCAGCCTCATAGCCTGGCTTTTCTAAAACCGGAATTTCCATCTTGGCCAACAATTGTTTAATGATTGGTATTTGGCTATATAGTTCATCAGGCTGCTTAATTCTTTGAGCCTTGTACTCAGCTGATAATTGATGACGAAAAGTCGGCTCTGGCCGATCGAGGGCGACCATTAAATAATCTGGCTTAAGCTCACCAATTACCTTAAACAAAATACTAAAAAAACCATAAACCGCATTGGTTGGTTGACCCTGACAAGAAAGCTCTGATTGAACAGCGTAAAAAGCCCGATAAATAACAGCATTACCGTCAATGATTGCTAATTTTTCTTTTTCTTGATTCATACTTTTATTATAGGTTAAAAATACGGTCTTGAACAGAAAAAAGCAGACACTTTCGTGTCTGCTTTAGAGAAATAATTGATTATTTTTTATTACCTTACTTTACTGCAAAGATTTAGTAATACTTTCTTTCATAGTCTCATTCCACTTGTCTTGCCAATCAGCTGGCTGCTTATCCCAAAAACTAATCAAATAGATTTTACCGTCGCGACTAGCAGCCTGAGTAAAATCTTTTTTACTCTCATCTTGATCACTTAATTTTTTCCAAGCCTCTTCATCAAAAACTCGAACAATAATTGGCTTAGCATAGCTTGGTGGAGTAGCGTTGGTATATTCTGGATCGCTAGTTGGTACGTAAAACTTGATTTCGCGATAATCAGCGGAATTGGTTCGTTCAGTTTGATAATAAATAAACTGCTCTGGCAAATCCAAATTAAAATTTAAATCTTGATTGCGATAATGATAAAGATTATCAAAACCCAATTGGTCCATGTTTTTTGGTTGACGGCCAACAACCAGCCACCATCCAGCAACAATAATCGCTAAAGTAGCAACCACCACTAAAAGCCGAGCCCAAGTCGGCCAACCCTGTTTATTAAACATAAATTTACTTTTTTATTTTCCAAAAATTATTAATATCTTGATTAATTTTCCACAAACGAAAAGCTGTTGATAAAAAAGCATAGGCTAACAATAAAATAACCATGCCTAAAACCAATTTAGCCATAAAATCAGTCCAAACAGTCAAAAAACTCAAGGCCAATAACAACAAACCAACAATCATTAGACTTAAGGCTACTTGGCTAATCTTGTGACGGATAGCTTTAAAAACTTTTTCCATATAATTAGTTAACTAATTAATCTTTAATTATTATAGCTGATAAAAACTATAAAAGTCTAGCCTTAAATAATCGTTACTTTTCCCTGATAATCTGTTATTTGACCGACCAAACTAAATCCCGAAGCCTTGCGATGGCCACCGCCACCTAAAAAACTAGCCAAAAAAGAAATATCAATTTCTGGTAAATTAGTTCTAAGGCTGCCTTTTAGGGTTCCATCTTCAGCTTCCACTAACAGCAAACTACCATTAACGCCCTGTAAACTATTAATTAAACCAATTAAACCCGAGAGATCATCAATACTTAAACCAAATTCCACTAAATCTGTTTGATAAATAATCGCAATCGCCATTAAATAGCGTGGATTAATTTTGAGGCGACTCAAAGCTTTACCCCAAAGACGCATTACTGCTAAATTTTTACTAGCCAACGTCTGATTAATAATTTTGGGTAAACGAGCCCCGAGTAGCATCATTTTAGCCGCAATTTTAGTTGTCTTATCGGTTGTGTTGGAATAAAGAAAATTACCAGTATCTGTTACTAATCCCGTTAAAATTGATTTGGCAATTTCCGTATTAATTGGTAAATAGTTCGCCACAATAAAATCATGAATAATTTCAACTGTCGCCGCTGCCTGATTTTCTTTAAAAGAAATATCAGCATAATCATCTTGCATCTCATGATGATCAAATTCAATCACAACTTGATCAGCTGAACGCTTGAGCAACCATTCTTGCAACTTTGTTCGACCAACACTACCACAATCAACCACGATAATAGCCTCAAATTGTTTAAATTGCTCCTCAGAAAGCTGATTAATAAAAGAACGACTACCAGCTAAAAAGCTAAAAGTCGTACTTGGCAAATCAGCACAATAAACCATGGCTGGCTTGTTGAGTTGAGTTGCTAATTCTAAAAAAATATTAGCCGAAGAAACAGCATCGCCATCTGGATTATAGTGAGGAATAATCAGCCAATTAGCAGCTTGGCTCAAAACTTGCCACGCTTTAATTGCCTTATCTTGTTCCATAATTTAATCCAACTGTTGAATCGCCCGATCAAGCAAAGCTGCTCGTTCTTCGGTATCATCAATTTGCCAAGTAATTTGTGGCACTCTTGATAGTCGACTTTGCTTAGAAGCAGTTTGAGCAATAACCGCTGATTTTTTTCTTAATTGACGCAGGGCTGTGCCACGTAAATTAGTTGGTAAAACTGAAATACCAATTTCAGCGCTATGGCCTTCACCGCTTAAATCAACATAAGTGATCGTAATCAAACCATCCGGAAACTCTACCAATTTATTAACTAGCAAAGCAACCTTTTCTCGCAATAATTCATTAGCTCTTTTATTACTCCATTCCATAACTACATTTTCTTAAAAATCTTGTCCTCACGATAAACTTTCAAAATATCACCAGCTAATAAAGTTTCATCACTTTCAATCTGCAAGCCACATTCTTGGTTTTCCTGAACTTCCTTAACATCTAATTTACCAGATTGTAATTTAACTAATTTACCAGCCCCAATATTTTCTTTTTCACGAATTAATTCAAATAAAGTATTCATTTCCACTGAACCATCCAAAACGCGTCCACCAACAATTTGTTCTCGGCCATTTTGTTTGAAAACAGCCAATAATTTAATACGGCCGAGATCAGTTCGTCTAATTTCTGGCTTCATTAAATCTTGCATTTCTTTACGAATATCATCAATCAAATCATAAATAATTTGATATTTTTCGATTTTGACATTTTTACCACGAGCTAAATCTTCAACTTGAGGTGTAGTTTTAACATTAAAACCAATAACCTTGGCTTGATTAGCTTCAGCTCGATTAATATCACCTTCAGCAATATTACCTAAACTACGATGAATAATCCGAACGGCCACTTCTTCGTTATTTAATTTCAATAATGATTCCTCAATCGCTTCACCACTACCAAAAACGTCACTCTTAATAATCAAATTAATTGTTTGACCATTAAAAGAACCATTATCCTGGATTCTAGTAATCGCTTGATTTTGTCCTTTAGCAATCGCCTTAACTTTATTGCTGCGATCCGCTTCGCCAACTTTAACAACATCACCAATTTCTGGTGTAGCCTTGAGACCAATAATTTTAACTGGTGTTGATGGACCAGCTTCTTCAATACTTAAACCACGATAATTTTTTAAAGCTCGAACATGGCCGTAATATTGATCATTACAAATCAAAGTATCGCCGATGCGTAAAGTTCCATTTTGCACCAAAACAGTGGCCACTGGACCTTCGCTTTTATTAACATGAGATTCAATAATTGTACCTACGGCTTCAACTTTAGGATTAGCTAAACGATTATTTTCTTCTAAATCAGCCAACAGTAAAATAGTGTCTAAGAGTTCTTCAATACCAATACCATCACGAGCTGAAATTGGACAGATAACTACTTTACCACCCCAATCTTCAGCTAAAAGATTTAACTGACTAGCTAACTCTTGTTTAACTTTTTCTAAATTAGCTTCTGGTTTATCAATTTTATTAACGGCTACCACGAAAGGAATTTTAGCTTCCTCAATAATGCGATAAGCTTCGATGGTTTGTGGTTTAATGCCATCATCAGCCGCGACCACTAAAATTGCCAAATCAGCCACCTTAGCACCACGTTTACGCATGGCAGTAAAAGCTTCGTGACCTGGAGTATCAATAAAAGTAACTTTTTTATCTTTACGAGTAATCTGATAGGCACCAATATGTTGAGTAATACCGCCCGCTTCGGTGGCGACCACATCTGTAGTTCGAATAGCATCTAAAAGTTTAGTTTTGCCATGATCAACGTGTCCCATAACCACGATAACTGGTGAACGAACCTCTAAACCTTCTTGATTAACCTGTTCTTGCTTAATATTGGCAATAATATCAACTTCTTGGTTTTGAGCTTCATTATCAACAATAACTTCAATACCAAGTTCACTACCAATAATCATGGCGGTGTCAGCATCAATCTTTTCATTAAGTGAAGCAAAAATACCATTTTTCATTAACTCCGTTAAAATTCGGTTAACTGGCAAATTGAACACATTAGCCAAATCTTTAATGGTAATAATGGAGCTAATTTTAGCTGTTCTTTTTTCTGCTCGAGCAGCGGCAATAGCTTCTTCTTGTCGACGTTCTCTTTCTTCACGATTTTTTAATTCGCGAACCAATCTAGGCCATTCTTTAATAATTCTTTGCGCTAATCTTTGATCAATTTTAATTGCTCTTTGACCAATATCAAAACCGATTTTAGGCAAAGTATCTCTTAATTCTTGTGGCGATACGCGTAAATGACGAGCTAGTTCTGTAACATTCATAATATAAATCAAAAGCCGGCCCCTAAAAGCTCAGCCAAAAATAAACTTAATTTCTAACTTACCTTACAATATAATTTCGTTATCGTCAACCTTAAAGATAACGAAAACCCGCTAAAAAGCGGGTTTCTTAAAGACTCTTTTTTAATTCCGTTTAAAAATCCGCCGCACTTTACTGATAATATTTTTACTCGACAGATTATCCAAAAAGCTCAACCATAAACTAGTTTCAAAAACCATCATTAAACCAACTAGTAAAATTAAAGTTGTGGCTAAAAATAGCTTAGCCATAATAGCCAACAAAAGCTGGCTAACGCCTAAATATTTAATCAATAAAATACCGATTAAAGCAAACGGAATAGCTAATAAATAGATTATAAAAACCCAAACTAAATAAGCTAAAACATTAATTAAAATAACAATCACTGACATTTCTAAACTAGCGACCAGGTTTTGTCTCAAGGCGGCCAAGGCTTCAATAGCTGAATCGACTAAACTAATTTTTTTATTAGAAATTAACAATAACAACCAGTATTTAGCCCAAATAGCAATTAACCAAATACCAGCTAATAATAATAAAGAAATTAAAGTATAAAGAAAAGCCCCTAAAATTGGTTGATGAATTAAATAAACAAGCGACATCAACAAACTGGCAATTAATAAACACAAGACTAAAACAAATTTTATAATAACAATAACGCCAAAGGTTGGCCAAAATAATTCTTTATTAGCTTTTAATTGTTGCCAAAAACCAATCTTAGCTAGGTTAGAATCTGTTTTAGAACTCTTTAAACAAGCTTGAGTTTGTTTGACTAAAGTTATTTGGCTACTAACAGCTAAAACAATAACCGTTAAACTAATCGCTATTAAAACGAAGGCGGTTAAAAATAAAATTGGACTACTAACTGCTGATTGAATAAATGAACTTAAACCAGACCAAAAACCAATTAAACTGCGCCAAATAGCTAGCCAGCCACGACTACCATCAATAGAATTAAATAAATCATTATATTGGTTAACATTAGTTAACACTGCCGCAAATAAACCAAAAATCCACAGCCAATAGTTTTTAACCGTATTGCGCCAGGCTTGTTGAATAATATTGCGATATAAAATCATATGATTATTTAGTTTGAATTATTTTTATTAAACCAATAAAGTTGTTGTAAAATGGTTAAAACACTAGATAGACACCAATATAGCGCTAAACCACTCGGCAGGGTCCAACAAATTGCCATAGTCATTACCGGCATAACATAAAGCATTTGTTTATTCATCATAGCGGCAATTTCACCGGCTTGCCCACCACTATTAACTGGATTCTGTTTAGTGGCTGTCTTAGCCTGAAAATACTGCACTAAACCTGTTAAAATTGCTAAAATTATATTAGGTTTAGCTAAATCTATTATACCAAAAGAAACGGTTGCCAGCAATTCTGGCCGAGCAATAAATGGATAAACTAAAGCCAAAGAACCATTAGTTAAGCCATTGCGAAAAACTCGAAAAACAGCCCAAAGAAAAGGTAATTGAATTAATAATGGCAAACAAGAAGAGGCTGGATTAATTTTTTCTTCCTTATATAAATCCATTAAAGCCTTACCCTGTTCTTCTTTATTATCTTTATATTTTTCTTGAATCTCTTTAATTTTAGGCTGCAACTTATTAATGGCCTGTTGTGAGCGTAAAGCTTTTTGTGACAATGGCCACAAAACTAATTTAATTAAGACTGTTAAAACAATAATTACTAAACCAATATCATGACCAGGAATAATGTTGTATAAAAAAACCAATAAATTTAAAATTGGTTGATAAAAAATTGTAGTAAATAATGAATTCATATTTTTTTAAAATTAACGCAGCGGATCCCAACCACCACGAGACCAAGGATTACATCTTAGGATGCGTCCGATTGACAACAAGCCACCTTTAATTATGCCATATTTTCGCAAAGCAGCAATTGAATATTCAGAACAAGTTGGCTTAAAACGACAATAACCATGAGGAAATCTATTCTTTAACCAACTGTGATCAGGCGACAATGTTCGCTGATAAAGCTGAATGCTTTTTATAGCTAAGGTTACTAAAAGATTATTAATCATCTTAATAATCATACTATGATTTTAAATCTTTTCCAAGCTTCAGCTAGTTCGTTTTGAATTATTTCAAAATTATTATCCGCTTTTTTAGCAATAACTAAAACAACAATATCAAAACCGGTTTGTAATTTATTTAGATCTTGGCGAATAAGTGTTGAAATTTGCCGTCGCCAACGATTACGATTAACTGCTAGACGACACATTTTTTTACTTACAATAATACCAAAACGATTATAATTGAGCTGATTAGCACTAATTCTAACCCCTAAAATATTACCATAATACTTCGCTGACCCCATTTGGAATAAGCGTTCAAAATCTTTCTTTTTAGTTAGACGGTTATTTTTTTTAAGCATATAAAAAAATTAACCAAACTTTTATTTGGTTAATTTTTTGCGCCCCTTATTGCGGCGGCGGCGTAAAACATTACGGCCATTTTTAGTCAGCATGCGCTTCAAGAAACCATGCTTTTTCTTAGCCCGCCGATTATTTGGCTGATAAGTCCGTTTTGGCATATTTTCAGAAAATTAAAAAGACTTAACCTCTAGTTGTTCCAGTCTAGCTGCTAGCATAACAGCTATTTCACCTTTGGTCAATAGCTCTTTGTTGTAATTATCCACAAGTTATCAACAAAGTTATTAACTTTTTTTTGGGTTGCTGAAAAAACTCAGCCTGTTATAATGACAATACTATTGTTAACTAACCCCTCTTATGGAACAACCCTCGCTAAAACAAATTTGGCAAGCTATTCTTGGCGAAGCCGAATTAACCATGTCTAAGGCCAATTTTACTACCTGGTTTAAAAACTCCTTTATTCATGGCTATGAAGAAGATGTTTTAACTATTGGTGTTCCAAATGGTTTTACCCGAGCTTGGTTTGAAAGTAAATTTAGTAAAGAAATCTCGCAAATCTTTCATAAAATTACCGGCAATAAACCTCAAGAAATAAAATACATTATTAAATTAAAACCCCAAGAAAATACACCAGTTAAGGAAGCTTTTTTAAGCGAGGAACCGGTAATAAATAATGATTCAACTTCTTCAACTACTCCCGTTATTAAAATAGCTGATCAACCAACTGACACTGCTTATAACCAAGCCTGTTTAGCTGCTGGCCTAAATCCTCGTTATAATTTTGATTCTTTTATTGTTGGCAAACATAATGAACTCGCTCACGCTGCTTGTTGGGCGGCCGTCCGCAAACCAGGTGAAGCCTATAATCCTCTTTTTATTTATGGCGGCGTTGGTTTGGGTAAAACTCACTTACTGCAAGCTATCGGCCATGAATTAATTAAAGCTGGTAAAAAAGTTCTTTACGTTACCTCAGAAAAATTTACCAATGATTATGTTGAAGCCGTTTATCACGGTCAAGCCAATTCTTTTAAAAGTCTTTATCGCAATGTTGATTTGCTTTTAGTTGATGATATTCAATTTATGGCTGGTAAAGATGGTACCCAACAAGAATTTTTTCATACCTTTGATCAACTACACCGAGCCAATAAACAAATTGTCATTACTTCTGATCGTCCACCCCGTAGCATGAAAGCCGTTGAAGCCCGTTTAATCACTCGTTTTGAATGGGGTATGGTGGCTGATATTAGCCAACCTGATTTAGAAACCAGAATCGCTATTTTAAATACCAAATGTCAACAAAAACAATTTCCTTTAACGCCTGAAATTTTGGAATATATTGCTACCAACATTAATAATAATGTTCGTGAATTAGAAGGTGCCCTTAATCGAATTATGGGGTTCTGCCAATTTCACAATCAACAACCTAGTCTGGCTATTACTCAACAAGTTCTAAAAGATTTTTTTGCTTCAATTCAAGCTAACAATTTATCAACACCACAAAAAATTATTGAAGCCGTGGCCAATTTTTACAATATTAATGTTAGCGATCTTCTAGGTAATAGTCGTAAACGTGAATTAGTTGGTCCCAGACAAATTGCCATGTATCTTTTGCGCAATAAAGTTAACGCTTCTTTTCCAGCTATTGGACAAGAAATGGGCGGCCGTGATCATACCACTGCCATGCATGCTTGCAATAAAGTTGAAAAAGATTTATTAACTGATAATAAGCTAAAACAAGACCTCGAACAAATCAGTCAATCTATTACTTCCACCTATTAATATCCTGTTAATAACCTGTTGAAAAGTTTAGGATATCCACAGAACAAAAAATTTATACAAAGTTATCCACCTGTTATTCCAAAATAATACACCACTCAATTCACAACCAACCTTTTAAAAATTTAGCTAATTTAAAAAATAAAACAGAGTTATCAACTTATACCCAGACTATATTATTATTTCTTTATTTATATATTATATATTAATACAATATGAAACTCACAATCTTGCAGAAAAATCTCCATCAAGGATTAAATACCGTTAGCCATGTAGCCAATAAGAATGCTAATATGCCAATTCTTAATAATGTTCTACTTAGTATTAAAGATGGTTTAATTAATTTAGCAGCTACTAATCTAGAAATCGGTATTACTAAACAAATTCGTGGTAAAGCTGATAAAGATGGCAGTATTACTATTGATTCTCGAGTTTTTAGCGACTATGTTGCCCTGCTACCTAATGAAAAAGTTGAAATTCAATTGGATAAAAATGATTTAAAAATTAGCTGTCAGCAATATCAAACCACAATTAAAGGACAGGAAGCGCAAGATTTTCCAATTATTCCACAAGTTGAAAAGAAAATGTGTTTTAATTTGGCAATTAATGATCTTAAAGAAGCTTTAAGCCAGGTTCTATTTGCGGTTAATGCTGGTGATAATCGTGCTGAATTAACTGGCATTTTATTTGATATTAAGGAAAAAAAGATTAGTTTAGTCGCCACTGATAGTTTTCGTTTAGCTAAAGCTGAAATTGATTTTAGTTTGGAGGCTGGTCAAATTAGTCCTGAAGGAATGAAGGTTATTGTTCCTTTTAAAACAATGCAAGAAATTTTAAGAGTTATTAGTTCTACTACTGATGATTTAACTGAAGGAGCTGATCAAATTAAAATGTTTTTATCGGATAACCAAGTTTTATTTGTTTATCAAGATGTGGAAGTAGTTTCTCGCTTGATTGAGGGTCGCTACCCTGATTATGAACAAGTAATGCCGCTTAATTTTAAAACAGAAACTATTATTGAACGGTCCGATTTTTTACGGGCGATTAAAATGTCATCTATTTTTACTAACAACACAACTAATGCGATTGATTTAGTGATTGATAGTGTTCAACAAAAAATAATTATTGAGGCTGTGGCTGGTCAAGTTGGCAGTCAACAAGCTGAGGTTCCAGCTAAGATTGACGGTCAAAATAATAATATCCGCCTTAATTATCGCTACATCCTGGACTGTTTAAATGTTTTACCAAGTGGTCAAATTGCTTTTAAAATGATTGATGATGTGGCGGCTTGTCAGTTGAGTGTGCCAGGTAATGAGGGTTATCAATATATTATTGTGCCACTACGTAAATAAACTAATTTTTTTGGTTGGTGTGAGTAATTAAAAGTAAAGCAAATAAAGCCAGTAAATTACCACGACTACGTTTGCTAGACCAATCAAATTTAGTTAGATTATCGAGTAATTTTTCTAGAGTCGCTAATTTTAAATAACCAGCCTGTTCAACTAAACGCTTGCTAACCGTTAATGGTAGACCAAGCGTTTTTTCAATTATAACTGGTGGATCACCGGCCTCTAGGCGAGCTTTAATTTTTAAAAATTGTAAAGTTTGACGAACTAAAAGATTGACTGAAATAATTAGTTCAGTTTCATCAGTAATGACTTCTTCTAGTAGTCTAGTAGTGGCAGCTAAATTTTGGTTGCTAATTGCTTCAATAAGCTCGAAAAGATGATTGGAGGTGTCGTTGACCAGTAAACGAACTTCAGGCTCACCTATCGTCTTTTGAGGGCTATTTTGACTAGTGTAGTTGGCGAGCTTATTAAGTTCATGACTAACCTGCCAAAAATTATAGGCAGTTAAGTTAAGTAATAAGCGGCCAGCGCCAGATTCTATTTGGCAATTTTTTTCTTTAGCCAAACTATTTAAAAGTCGCTCGGCCTCAGCTCCAGTTAATTTGGGAAAGTATTTAGACTGATTAGTGGCAGTTAATAATTCAAATAATTTGGTTTGAATTTTGGTTAAAGGTTTGCCGCGACCTTCAAGATCTAAAATTACCGGTTGTTTTTTACCAGCTTGAAATTTTAATTTTAAACGCTCCTCAGTAATGATGAGTGTGGTTGTATTTAATGATGAAAAAGTAGTTTCTGTCAGTAAACTAATTAAGCCATTTAGAATAGCTGGATTTTTAGCGCTAAAAGGGTTATTTAAAATAATAACTTTAGCTGTGGCAAATAAAGAAGTACTGTTTAATTCAGCGATAATTTTTAACCAGTCAGCTTCGGCAGCATTAAAACGCAACAAAGCAGCCTGAGCACTTATTTGCTTCAGGCTGGCAGTGTTGATTTGAAAATCATCTTCACCGTAATAAAAATAAAGCATACGGTGTCTTAATATTTATTCAGCAGTTGCTTCGTCTTCAACGGTTGTTTTGGTTTTTCGGCTTGATTTTTTAGTAGCTGGTTTAGTTTCACTAATTTCTTCGGCCTCAGTTACTGGTTCTTCGATAATAGCTGGTTCAGTTTCATTGGAAATAATATCTAAGTGCCAACCAGTTAGTCGAGCAGCTAGGCGAACATTTTGTCCATCGCGGCCAATAGCTAAAGATAATTGATCGGGATTAACTGTTACTACTGCGTGTTTATTTTCGTAATCTAATTCAACTTGCTCAATTTTAGCTGGAGCTAAAGAGTTAGCAATAAATTTACTAACATCATCACTATATTCAATAATATCAATTTTTTCTCCACCAACTTCATTAATAATCGTTTGAATACGAGAACCGCGTTGACCAACACAAGAACCGATTGGATCAACATTTTCGCTATTAGCAATCACCGCAACTTTGGAACGGCTGCCAGCTTCACGGGCGACCGCTTTTAAATCAACTAAACCATTAGAAATTTCAGGAATTTCTAAATAAAAAACTTTACTCAAGATTTCATCGGCTGTTCGGGATAAAACAATTTCTGGACCGCGGCTACTAACACGAACTTCTTCTACAAAAACTTTAATACGGCTATTAGGACGATAAGATTCACCAGGAATTTGATATTGTGGCAAAATAATACCAGTGGTTTTACCAACATCAACTAAAACATTGCGACCCTCACGACGCTGAACAATGCCGCTAATAACTTCTTTTTCTTTATCTTTAAAGTCGGCATAAATCATGTTACGTTCAGCTTCACGTAATTTTTGAATAATAACCTGTTTAGCGGTTTGAGCGGCCATGCGACCATAGTCAGTATGAATTGGTAATTCAGTTACAATCTCTTCACCAATTTGAATTTCTGGTTTAATTAACAAAGCCTCACAAAGTTGAATTTCGGTTTTAGGATTAAATTTGCGAATAATTTCGCCATTTTCATCACGAATTTCAGTTTGTATTTGATCTTCAGCTTTTAAGCTAACCACTTCCTTGGCGGCTTCAGGGTCAATAGTAATGGTAGAGCCTTGTAGATTTTCCAAGGTTAAAGAATTGCCAAAAGTCATTAGTGGCATATCTTCAACTACGGTTTTAACATCAAAAACTCGGATTTTGGTTAGATCTTCATTATAAGTAACCTTGATGTTTTGATTTTTATCACCATAGTCTTTGCGATAAGCAGCCGCTAAAGCAGCTTCAATGGTTTCAATTACGGCATCATAGCTGAGATTTTTTTCTTCGCAAATCAGCTTGATGGCGTTCATTAATTCAGACATAATATTCAAAAAATAAATTGGCTAATAAAAAAGCCAGTTTAATCATAAACTAGCAATAAATTGATTATACCAGGATTAGTAATTTTGTCAATAGCTATTGACAATTTTGTAAAAATGTTATATAGTTAAACGTCGTACCTTAGAAATAAAAGAAAAAAATAAAGGAGGTGTCAAATGAGACACACAGTTATTTTAATGCTTTTGGTAGCACTGGCTACCATGTTCCTCAGTGCTTGCGCTGGGACTGTTAAAAATACCGCTACTGTTAAAATCGGCATGGATCCGCAAGGCCATTTAGCTTATGCTGATTCGATGTTTGGTCAAATCTCTCTTGATGAC
>CAZXQE010000005.1:13815-16070 GCA_964643015.1 uncultured Gammaproteobacteria bacterium | reverse complement strand
TGGTCAAACTTTGGTCCCTGGTGGATCTAGTTCTGAAGAGAAAGTTCCGGTGGGAACAATTTCTTTTAGAGCTATCGCGACTACCTCCAATGGTCGCGATATGACTGTAACCATTGTCCGGTCAGTAATGGCTGGACAAAAAACAATTGTGTTAGTTAATAAAAAATATTAATTAGCACTAAATCCGCGCTTTTATAGTTGCGGATTTTTTTATCCAAGACTTTCAGTCCCCGATCCTGGTAAATTAGCAAAAATAAACCAAGTAATGGCGTAGGCTGAAACGACAATAATTAAGCCAATCACCGTATTGGTCATAATTCCTTTGGCTTTTTTGACTTGATCACTATTACCACCAGCGGTCATCCAGAGAAAGCCAGCATAAATTGTCAGAACAACAAAAATAAAACCAAGTAGTCCTAATACGGTTTTAATTAAAGTGGCAATATTTTCGATTAAGGTATCACCGTCTGTGGATTGATTATAGCTTTGTCCACCAACTGCTTTTAAATTGTCAGTCATAGTGCTAGAAGCAGCTTGGACCGAGATAAAATTAGTGAAAAGTAGACTAGTTATTGTTAAACAAGTTAAACCGATAAAAGTAGCGGTTTTTTTTATTTTTAAAAACATAGTTATTTTTTTAATAAAGTGATAACAAAAAAAGTAATAGCGTAGGCCATTAAAACAATGGCTGTACCAATAACAGCTCGTGACATCATGTCTTTAGCTCTTTTGGTTTGATCGCTATTACCACCAGCGGTCATCCAAAGAAAGCCGCCAGAAATTAAAATAATTAAAAAAACTACACCAATTAGACCTAGTCCAACATTAATAATTAAACCAACTCGAGATAATAAATCAGCTGGTGAGCCAGTAGTGGCATAACCAGCCGTATTGGCGGCTTCACTTAAATTAGAGTTGGTAAAAGCATCTTGAATTCCAGCGGCTTCAGCTTTTTTAATGGCTAAAAAATTCTTCATAATAACTTAGTTACAACAAAAAAAGTAATAGCGTAGGCTAATAAAATTACAGTTAAACCAAGAACAGCTTGAGCTAGTAAATCTTTTGACTTTTTAACTTGATCGATTTTACCGCCAGCGGTCATCCAGAGAAAACCGCCAGAAATTGCTAGACCTAAAAAAATAACGCCTAATAAGCTTAGAATTATATTAATAACCAAAGTTATTTTATCTAAAACTAGCTTTTCACCATTGGTGGTGGTGATATTATAACCCATTGGTCCACCAGCTTCTTGGGCACCGGAAAAGAAATATTCAGTTGCCGAGTTAGCTTGATTATTTTGTACTTGAGCTTTAACTGGGTTAACAATCAAAAAAGATAGTAAAATGTAGAAGAGAGCTAAAAATTTACGCATATGTTATTTACCAAAGGAACTGCCCATAAAAGCAGTGATAGCATAGGCTGATAAAACAACAATTAAGCCAATAACAGCTCCAGTAATTGTTTTGCGAGCATATTCAACTTTAGTTTTGTTGCCGTTGGCCGTCATAATGGTGATACCAGCGTAAATAATTAGGACTAAAAAAATAACACCAACAAAACCTAAAAGTACTCCAATTAAATCGCCAATTCGAGCCGATAAACTACCCGATTGTTTAAGACCAGCAGCTCCAGCCGTGGTGTCTAGACCGAAATTATCAGCCAAAACCAGATTTGGTACAACTAAAAAAGACAGATAAAAGCTGCGTTTGATAAATTGAAACAATTTATTCATGGTAAGAGTTTAAGATTTTGTCTCAGTCTAAGAAATTAGGCTGAAACAAAATCCGCCAAAATAATTTGGCAGATTTATTTGAACTAGCTGCGAACAGAATCAACAACTGACCCAATAACGAAATTAGTAATCGCAAAAGCCAACAAAATAATAACCAAACCAACAGCGGCAGCGGTCATTAATTTTTTAGATTCAGCAATTTTGTCTTCATTACCACCAGCAGTCATCCACTTAAAACCAGCAATAACCACTAAAATAACAGCAATTGAACCTAAAAAACCAAGGGCAATTTTAATTATTTTAGCAACAGTTTGACGAGGATCAGTGTCGGAAAAACCAACTTCAGTAGTGTAGGTGTCTACAGTATTAGTCCCCCATAAATCGTCTGAACTTAGTTGAGCATTAGCTGCTGCTGGAGTTAATGAAACTAGGCCGGCTGCCCAAACTAAAGACATTAGGCCGATAAACAATTTTTTCATAATTCTAATTGAATTATTAATTATTAAAATTTTTAGAAACGCAA
>CAZXQE010000005.1:0-13715 GCA_964643015.1 uncultured Gammaproteobacteria bacterium | reverse complement strand
GGCTTGAGCTGGTGCTACAGCCAAAGGGCTAAAGACTAAACATTGTAAAGCTAAAAAGCCGAACAAAAATTTTTTAAAGTGGTTCATAATTTTTCACCAACTAGGTTTTAAAATTTAATTTAGGCTTATTATAACACAAGCCTAAAAAAGCAACAAGATTTTAGCGATGTACAGGCTTGATTTTATTAAACATTATTTTTTTGTTATAATTATTATTAATAATTAGCTTTTTATGCCTATACCAAAAATTGTTGTTCGTAAACCAACTTTATCACGTCGCTCGCTTAATCAACTTGGGAACAAGTCGTCGATGATTGTTCGCGCTAAAAAACCAAGTCACAAGTGGCACCGTGAAATTAATGATAATCGCCGTCTGGATTGGCGTAAGATTGCCAAAATGGGTGGCGCTCTTGCTCTAATTTTTATATTAATTGGTGGAATTGGTTTATTAATCTTGTCACGTGGTCTGCCTGATCCTAATAAATTATTAGATCGACAAATTGCTCAGAGCACCAAGATTTACGATCGCAGTGGTCAAACGATTCTTTATGAAATTCATGGTGATCAAAAAAGAACCTTAGTTAATTTAGAACAAATTCCAGATTACGTTGAACAAGCTACAATTGCCATTGAAGATAAAGATTTTTATAACCATGGCGGTTTTAGTTTGTGGGCGATGTTTCGAACTGTAGTGACTAACGTTTTTCTAGGGCGTCATGCTGGTGGCTCAACCTTGACGCAGCAATTTGTGAAAAATGCCCTTTTGACTTCAGAAAAAACTTATACTCGTAAAATCAAGGAATTAATTTTAGCCTACCGAATTGAAAAAAAGTTTAAAAAAGACGAGGTTTTGCAAATGTATTTAAATGAAATTCCTTATGGCTCCAATGCTTATGGTGTTGAAGCTGCTAGTCAGCGTTATTTTGGTAAAACTGTTAGCCAGGTTAATTTAGCTGAGGCCGCTATTTTGGCAGCTCTGCCTCAAGCTCCGAGTCGTTATTCACCTTATGGGGCCAATAAAGATATTTTAATTGGCCGTCAACAGTATATTTTGGATTTAATGGTTAAACAAAAATATATTAGTGAAGATGAGGCAGCGGTGGCTAAAAATTTTAAGGTTGAATTTAAGCCGGTCGAAGAAAATAGCAATATGATTGCTCCGCATTTTGTGTTGGAAATTAAAAATCAAATGTCGGAAAAGTATGGCGAAAAAATGATGGAACAAGGCGGCTTAAAGATTTACTCGACACTTGATTTGGAAAAGCAAAAAATTGCGGAAGAAGTTTTAACAACCCAGGCTGATAAAAATGAGAAGAATTTCAAGGCTACTAATGCGGCTTTGGTATCGATGGACGCTAAAAATGGCGACATTTTAGCTATGGTTGGTTCCAGGGATTATTTTAATGATAAAATTGATGGTCAAGTTAATTTAGCTTTACGTTCACGTCAGCCAGGTTCTTCTTTTAAACCGATTGTTTATGCGGCTGCTTTCATGAAAGGCTATACACCAAAAACAATTCTTTTTGATGTTTTAACTAACTTTTCTTTGGATAGTGAAAAACCTTATCAACCTCGAAATTATGATGGTAAAGAAAATGGGCCAGTAACAATGAAAAAGGCTTTAGCTGGCTCATTAAATATTCCGGCTGTTAAAGCGCTTTATTTGGCTGGTCTAGATAATGTTTTAGCAGTGGCTAAAAATTTGGGCTATACTACCCTCACCGATAAGAGTCGTTTTGGTTTATCCTTAGTTTTAGGTGGTGGAGAAGTTAAGCTTTTGGAGCATGTGGCTGCTTATAGTGCTTTTGCTCGTGATGGTGAAATGGTAAAACCTCGTTACATTTTAAAAGTTGAAGATAGTAGCGGTAAAATTTTAGAAGAAACCAAGCCAGAGCATAATAAAGTTATGGAGCAACAAATTGCTCGACAGATTAATGATGTTTTAAGTGATAATAATGAACGAGCCTATGTTTTTGGGGTTAAAAACTATTTAAATCTTGGTGATCGGCCAGCGGCAGCTAAAACTGGTACCACTAATGATTATAAAGACGCTTGGACTTTGGGTTATACTCCGTCAGTGGTTACTGGTGTTTGGGTTGGTAATAATAATAATAAATCAATGAGTAAAGGGGCTGATGGCAGTGTGGTGGCAGCGCCAATTTGGAATGCCTATATGAAACGCACGCTATCTGGTCCAATGGAAACCTTTAAAAAACCAGAGGCCGTGACTACTGGTAAGGCTGTTTTGGACGGGGTGGTGCCAACGACCACCAAAGTCAGTATTGATAAGGTATCTGGTCTTTTAGCTAGTAGTTCCACTCCACCGGAAATGATTCGTGAAGATAGTTATTGGCAAGGACACTCTATTCTTTATTATGTTAATCCTGAGGATCCACGTGGTGATGCACCAAAAAAACCAGCTGATGATTCACAATTCGCGGCCTGGGAAGCTGGAGTTAAAGATTGGGCCACTCGTCAAAAATTTAATATGGCTGAGCCACCCAAAGAAAGTGACAATGTTCATACCGTGGAAAATTTGCCAGATTTAACAATTGTTAGTCCAACTCCAGGACAAAAAATAACTAGTTCAATTTTGCCAGTTCGAGTAAAAGCTAGTGCCCCACGTGGTGCCAAGGAAGCGCGTTTTTATCTCAATGGCTTATTGTTTAAAACTTCAACCGGGTCTTTTGATAGTGATTTAGATATTAGTTTTTTACCAAATGGTCAGCATAAATTAGCAGTGGAAATCTGTGATGATGTGCAAAATTGTTCCAAGCATGAACTAACCTTTGAATTAGCAGTGGCTAATAATCAAGCGAGTGGTCAAGAATTATCACTAGCCTGGCAATCACCGGCTGATGGACTGACTTATCGAGCCACTGATTTTCCTCTTAATTTGCAATTAAGAATTAGTCAGCCGCAATTAGCAGCTAAAACTAAAGTTTATTATACAGTTAAAGGTGGTGAAAAACAGCTGCTAACAGCAGTTGAACCTAGTAGTGATGGTTTGGCTAGTATTTCTTTTACCAAACCAAAAGAAGGTAATGGAAATTATACCGTTTTTGCCGAAACAGAATTGTGGACTGGTCAGCTTAAAAAGAGTTCCAATCTTAGCCTAATTATCAAGGGCCTCAATTAATAAGCTGGCGCCAATAGCAGCGGCTTTTTGATCGTGGCCAATACGCCAAACAGGCTGGTTTTTAGTAAAACTAGCCTGTTTTGTTAATTTTTTTACCAGTGGCAAATAGTGTTGGTAATATTTAGAAACACCACCGGTTAAAATAAAAGCCGTTGGATTAAAAATGTTGTTTAAATTGGCAGTCGTAGCGGCTAATATTTGGGTAAATTTTTCAATTTTAATTTGAGCGGAGTGATCTTTTTCAGCGGCCGCGGTAAATAAATGACTAGCTGGTTGCCCAATTAATTTATGATAATAATACTCTAAATCTTGTCCGGTTTCGGGGTTAATTATGGAGTGACCAATTTCACTACTAATCCCTGGTTGATTGATAATGTTTTGACCATTAAAAGCAATTGATCCACCAATGCCAGTGCCTAAAGCTAGAACAATTAAAGAGCCATGATGATACTCGGGATGTTTTTTTAAATAAGTTCGCAGGAAGCAGTTTAGATCATTATCTAAGATAATTTTCGTTAGGCCACTCTGGGAAGTTAGCTTTTTAGCTAAAAAACAGCCATTAAGCACTTGTAGATTGGGACAGTTGATAACTTGACCGTTTTTAATTAAACCAGGTATGCCAAGGCCAATTTTGGTTATTTTTTGGCTAGTTAATTTTTGGCTAGCTAGTTGAAGACGATTGATTTCTGCTAGTAATTGATCAATTAAAGTAGCTCTGGTTGTTTTATTGATGGGTTGTTTTTTAGCAGCGTAAACTTTTTGTTGTTGTGGATCATAAAGAACACCGAGTATTTTTGAGCCGCCAACATCAATACCGGCTAAAAGTTGAGATTTTTTCATAATGATTGAGCAAATAGTTCTTGAGCATATTGCCAATAACTGTTATTTTGATTGGTTTCTTTTTCCCAATACCACCATTCAATACCCCAAAGATAGAAAGTATCAAAACCAGCCTGGCGGCTAAATTCAATATTTTCTTTAAATTTAGTCAAATCCATGGTTTTAGCTCTTTCTTCGGCTGATAGTTTGAAATAAGCTTCTTTACCCCAGGGCTCGGCTTGCAGCTCAATAACAATCATGGGTTTTTCTTTTGTAAATAATTCGGTTATTTTGGTCTTAGCTTTAAAGAAATTTGGTGTAAAAGGATAAGTAATATAGTGATCAAGTAAACGGCTATAGGTGTGGCGATAAATAGATGTGCCAAAAATATCAGCTCGTTTAGCAGCTGGTACCCAAAGACTTAACTCCCCGCTATCAGTAATGATGATTGGTTTTTTAGTTAATTTTTTAGCTAAAGCAATTTCTTGATCTAGAAATTTTTTATCTAATTTTGGACATTCACCAAAACCAAAGAGAAATGGTTCGTTTTCAATCTGCCAAGCAGCAATCGCTGGGTTACTGTCATAGCGTTTGATAGTTTGTTCTAAATAATCAAGTAGTTCTTGTTCACGTTCAGTTTTGTTTTGGTTTTTGGCCCAATCAGGCTGATGACATTCTGGCCAACGTGGCAGGCGTCCACCAACGGCTAAAATAATTTTAGCTTCGCGTTTTTGAGCTTCTTCAATCTGCCAATCAATATCATTGAAAGTATATTTATCTTTTTCAGCTTCAATAATATTCCAGTAGGCAACGAGGCGTAATTTTTTAACCTTTAAATTGTCGAGCATGTCAATAAAAGCAGCGTGCCAATCAAGGCCCATGTCATTTAAAACCAAGGGAGAGAAGGTTAACCCATAGGTTAATTCATTGGTTTTTTTAGTTGGCCGATTGGTAGCCCAAAGCCAGAAAAAACCAATGAAAACAAGGATTGTTAAGATAATAGTTAGAGAGCGCCAGCGCTTTTTTAGGTTTATTGCCATAAAAGTAAGAACAAGCCAAGATTAATTAGAAAAATTCCAGTAAATTTTTGCCAAACATTTTTATTGTTAATTTCTTGTTCCAAAAGCTTGGGATAGCGGCCAGCCAAGAAAAAACAAATAATTAGTAAAAACAAGTATTGAAGACCTTGCAGACTATTAATTAGTGAGACGTCAGCCAAGGAAATGGCGTAATTACTTAAAACAAAGGCAATAAAAGCAATCAATCGGATGCTTAAAAAGAGTGGCAGGCTTTTGATGGTTGATTGTCGCCGCGGTTTATCAAAAATTAATTGGCGTGAGGTTGGTAGAACTAGCAAAAATAAAGCCCCAACAAAACTACCTAGTCTGGTCCAAATAAAAGCATTAGCAAAACCTTGGGAGTCGTAAAGATACTTAATTAAAACATAGTAGGCCGCAAAAATAAAAGAAGATAGTAGGGCATTAAACCAGAGGCGACTAGTGCTACGGAGTTCAGCGCTTTCTGGCTGCCAGAATTTTTTTAATTTATTGAGCCAATTTTGCCACCAGCTTTCTTTGGGACGTAAAGATAATAAAGCACTACCAATAATTAAAATTGTTAAAGCAATTAATTCTTGTTTACTAAGGTAGTGTCGGCCAACAAGATAGTTAAGGAGTAAGGTGAAAATCGGAATAAAAGCACCAGCAATTGGTACCACTTTAGTCGTTTCACCTTGATGCAGAGCTTTATACCAAAAATATAGGGCAGCCATAAAAAGCAGGCCCGCCACTAAATCTAAAAAAAGCCAATCCCAAGTTGGGATATGGCGATTAAAAAGAAACAGTAGACAATTGCCAGCACTCCAAATTCCAACATAAAAAGTATAAGAAATGGAGGAATGAACTTTTTTAGACAAAAAGTATTTATCAGCTAAATAAACTCCACCGTTAAAAAAATTAGCTAAAATTGTCACTATTAACCACATAAACTCTAAAAGCCATTATTTTTACATATCTTAGCATAAAAACGACTGCTTGGTCGTGGTCGACGCTGTAATGATTGGCGATCAACTTCGTAAAGACCAAATTTGGGCGTAAAGCCCCATTTCCATTCAAAATTATCTAAGAGCGACCAGTGAAAGTAGCCTTTAATTGGCGCCCCATTTTTAATGGCGCGATGAACCATTATTAAATGTTCTTCAATAAATTTTTGCCGACTAGTATCTTGGGCATCAGCTAGACCATTTTCCAAAATATAAATTGGCAAATTATATTTTTTAGCATCAATTAAAACTTGATAAAAGCCTTGAGGATTAATTTCCCAGCCCATATCATTACGCCAAGTGATTTCGGCTTTTTTACCAGGACCAATAGCATTGTGAAAATAATAATTAAGACCGATGTAGTCGTGACAATTGGCAGTTTTTTTAAAAAAATGATCATTAACCCAAAACTCACTCCACTGACTAAGCTTCCGGGCAATAAAATTGGGACTAGCTGGTTCGAAAGCTTGGCTATTGTTGGCAATACCAACTAGGCAACGTTTATTTGTTAAATGAATCGTTTGATAAGCCAAACGATGAGCTTTAATTAAGTTATTTAAAGCTTTTTGCCAAGAAAATAGGCCAAAACGTTGTGGTGGCCAAACCCCCTGACCATAAGCATTAAAAGTATAAAGTCCTGGTTCATTGATAGTGCACCAAAATTTAAGTCTTTTTAAATTGTGAGCGAGATAGGTAACATAATTGTTAAAAGCTTGTGGAGCGGCCGGATTTTCCCAACCATTGGCTTCGGCAAACCAAATTGGAACAGTAAAATGATAAAGAGTTACCACTGGCTCTATTTTTTGACGACGACATTCGTCAATCATGGCTTGATAGGTCGCTAGAGCTTTTTCATCAAAATAATTTGGTCGAGGCTCAATGCGGCTCCACTCAATCGAAAAACGATAGGCATTGTTATTAATCTTTTTAGCTAGAGCAATATCTTCTTTGAAACGACGAAAAGAATCGCAAGCAACACCAGAAATAGAATTATCAGCAATATGACCTGGTTCCCAGATAGTCCAGTCGTTAAGAGTGCCACCTTCTATTTGGTGTGATGAAGTGGCTGTTCCCCAAAGAAAATTTTTAGGGAAAAGATAGTCCAACTTTTTCGGCATGCTTAGACTGAATTTATTGATTAATAATATTTAATTATAACATTTTCCGCGCTGGCGGACAATTTATTGTTTTTTTGCCGTGTTTAACTAATTGTAGTATAATATAAATAAATTTAAATAATTCTATGAGATTAAGGCATTATTTAGCCAGTACCTCAATTGCCGCCGCCATTGCTTGGTTGTTGTGGTTGTTTATTTTATTTCGCGTTGATCCTTTTGCGACCAATTGGTTTGGTCGGGCTTTGTTTTATTTAACTTTGTTTACGGCAATTTTTAGTACCATGGCTTTGCTTGGTTTTGTGGGGCGTTTTAGCTTGGTGCGACAAAAGTTGGCTCGTCATGCTGTTACAGCTGCTTTTCGTCAATCAGGGTTATTGGCTAGTGGCGTAGTGATTACTTTGTGGCTGTTATCACGGCAGTTATTTAGCTGGTTTAATGTTTTAATTTTAGCAGTTGGACTAGCAATGTTAGAGTTTTTCTTGTTAAGCTGTCGTTCCGAAGAAGTTTGTTTAATTAGTAAAGAACAAGAAAATAAGACCAATCAGCAAATTATTAGCTCTACTTTTGAGGAACAAACAGATATTAATGATCAAGAATAAAATTATGTTTAAATGGTTAAAATTTTTTCAGAAAAAAAATACTGAAATTAAAGAAAGTCGCTTTCCGTTAGTGGTGGTTGGTAAAGTTTTGGAAGTCTTAAATCATCCCCAAGCTGATCGTCTGCATATTACCAAAGTTGATGTTGGCTCGGAGATTTTAACGATTGTTTGTGGTGCCCCTAATGTAGCTGCTGGACAATTGGTGGCGGTGGCTAAAATTGGTGCTCAACTAACCCCTGATTTTGTAATTGCGCCAGTTAATCTGCGCGGTGAAATGTCTTATGGCATGCTTTGTTCAGCTAAAGAATTGGGACTGGGTGAAGATCATGATGGTATTATGGTTCTAGATGAAAATCGCAACATTGCTTTAGGCGAAAGTTTAGATAAATATCTAGCTAATTAATATTTACTATGGAATTATTTACTACTTCCGGCGATTTAGTTAATTTAGCCTTAGCCCTTGGTATTTTTGGTATCAGCGTGGCTATGGTTTATTTTTTCGTTAACGCGGCTGGTTTAGTTAAAGAATTGCGACAAACTTTAGATGAAGTTAATCGACAATTAATGGTGATTAGTGAAATCACGGAGGCCATTAAAAGTAAGTTTAGTTTCATGTTTTCTTATTGGTCAGTTTTAGAAAAATTAATTACTAAAGCTGTTGATATGGTTCAGGATAATGTGGTTAGCAAAATTAAGAGTCGTTTTACTAAAACTGCTAAAAAAGTTGAGGATTATGTTGAAGAAAAAATTAACCCTGAAACTAAAGAAGAGGTTATAAAAAAACCAGCCCGAGCTAAAGCCAAGACTGGTAAAAAAACTAGTCGTTAATAATTATTTCTTAGTTTTCTTTTTAGGAGCTGCCTTGCCGGTAGCTTCTTTTTTTATAATAATTTTTTTCAAATTGCGACATTTAGGAAAAGCAGTACAAGCTAGAAATGGTCCATAGCGGCCAACCTTAACTGCCATCTTAGCACCACATTTTTCACAAACCTCATTAGCATATTCTTCTGGTAAATGTTGATAGCGTTCTGGTAATGGTTTGGGCTCCTTTTTCTCTTTAAGAGATTTGATATTGCGGCAATCAGGATAGGCACTACAAGCTAGAAATGGTCCATAGCGACCAGTTTTGATTAACATTGGGGCGCCGCATTTGTCACAAATTTCAGTACTGGTTTGATCGGGTAAAATATCTTTTTTCGATAATTCTTTAGTTTTATGTTCTAGATTTTCGTGAAAAGGTTGATAAAAATCAGCAATAACTGGTGGCCAGGCTAGTTGACCGTGGGCAATTTGATCAAGCTGAGTTTCAATATTCGCCGTAAATTGGTAGTCAACAATATTAGGAAAATGAGCCACTAGCAAATCATTAACCACCTTGGCAATCTCGGTTGGTGCTAAGCGCTTATATTCATCGCGAACAACATAATTACGAGCTTCAATCGTGGCAATGGTTGGTGCATAGGTTGAAGGTCGGCCAACGCCGTATTTTTCTAATTGCTTAACCAAGCCAGCATCACTATAGCGAGCTGGTGGTTGAGTAAAATGTTGTTCGGTTTCCAAGTTTAATAATTTTAAAGGTTCTTTTTCAGTCAGTTCTGGTAAAATCTTTTCTTGAGTTTGTTCTGGATAAATCATTAAATAGCCAGGGAAAACAATGGTTTGACCAGTAGTGCGAAAAAGAGCTTCTGCGGCCGTAACTTCAACGCTGGTGCGATCAATTTGGGCTTCAGCAGCTTGGCTAGCTAGAGCTCGTTGCCAAATTAATTGATAAAGACGGAATTGACGTGGCTCCAAGTAATTTTTAATAGACTCGGGTGTTCGATCAGGATCGGTCGGACGAATAGCTTCATGAGCTTCTTGAGCTCCTTTACTTTTATTGGCAAAGCGACGCGGGCTAGTGGCTAAAAACTGTTGACCAAAATTATTAGTGATGGTTTCTCGGGCTCGGCTAACGAATTCGTTGGATAGGTTAACAGCGTCAGTACGCATGTAAGTAATTAAACCAACTTGACCATGAGGACCTAATTCGACACCTTCATAGAGCTTTTGGGCCAGTGTCATGGTTTGTTTAGCGGAAAAACCTAACCAGCGATTGGCGGTTTGTTGTAGAGTGGAAGTGGTAAAAGGAGCAGCTGGTTTTTTGGTAGTGCGTTCTTTAGTGATAGCACTGATACTATAATCGGCTGTTAAAAGTTGTTGTTTAATTTTTTCAGCTGTTTCTTCATTATTTAGGGCAAATTTATCTAAAGTTTTGCCTTGCCATTTAACTAGCTGAGTCTCGAACTCACCTTTTTTAGCGGCTAGATTAGCACTAATAGTCCAATATTCTTGTTTTTGGAAAGCTTCAATTTCTCTTTCTCGTTCGACGATTAAACGAACGGCAACTGATTGAACGCGTCCAGCTGAAAGATTTTTGGCTACTTTTTTCCAAAGAAAAGGTGATAATTCATAACCAACTAGGCGATCTAAAACGCGGCGGGCTTGCTGGGCGTCAACTAATTCTTGGCTAATTTTACGAGGATTTTTTAAAGCATTAGTAATGGCAGTTTCAGTAATTTCATGAAAAACAATGCGGTTATCAGCTTGAGCAGGTAATTTTAATAGTTGTTGCAAATGCCAAGCAATAGCCTCCCCTTCACGGTCTTCGTCGGAGGCTAGAATTACTTGATCGGCTTGTTTAGCTAAGGCTTTTAATTTGGTAACAGTTTTTTTAGCCTTAACTGGCACTTCATAATCTGGCTGAAAATCATGTTCAATATCAATCCCCATTTTTTTAGTTGGCAAATCGCGAACATGACCAAAAGACGACTCAACAATATCTTCTTTACCTAAAAAACGACTGATGGTTTTAGCTTTAGTTGGGGACTCGACGATAATTAAACGCATATTATTTAAGAGTACTGGCGACATAAAAGTTGTCAGCCTGAAGTTCGATTAAGCCATTTAATTCCAGATCAGCTAGAGACTCAGCTAATTGATCAAGTGGCTGTTGAGTAATTTGAGCTAACTGTTCCAGATTGAGCGGCTGAGCTAATAATTTTAGCAAAGCCGATTGGCTGGCCGTTAAGGATAAACTTGTTTCACTATAAGAACTTGCTAATTCCAAGTCAAGCGCTTGCGCCAAATCTTGGCTACTAGTAATTGCCTGAGCCCCGATTTTAATTAAATAATTACAGCCTTTAGATAGTTTTTGGTTGATATTGCCAGGAACAGCTAAAACATCACGATTTTCTTCTAGGGCCAACCGAGCTGTTAGTAAGGCCCCTGATTTTTCAGCAGCTTCAATTACTAAAACAGCCTGAGAGAGGCCGGCAATTAGACGATTTCGTTGAGGAAAGAAATAAGGACGAGCTGTTTCTTCGGGTGGATATTCAGATAAAAGTAAACCATTATTGGTTAAAATATTTTGCGCTAGCGACCAGTTACTGGCGGGATAAAGAGCCTTATCAGCCAATCCACTGCCTAAAACAGCAATTGTTGGCGCACCTATTTTTAAAGCAGTTTGATGGGCTAAAGTGTCAATTCCTAAGGCTAGGCCACTGACAATAATTAGTTGCTCTGAAAAAGCTGAAGTTAATAACTGTTTTAGAACAAGTGAACCATACCAGCTAGACTGGCGGCTACCAACAATGGCTAGTTTTAGCTGTGGTGACTGAAGTAATTCTACATTACCGCGATACCATAATTGTTTTGGTGGACGATGGATATTTTTTAAAGCCAGTGGTAAAGCCTCTCTTTCTAATAAAGTCAAAGGAGCGACTGAGGTGACTGTCATAGAATTTGGCGATAATGTCTTAATCGAGCCGAACTCTTGATGGAATTAACATCAATAGCAATAAAATCATAACGCCAATTACTAATTTGATATTTATTGATTAAGTAACTGGCTGCTTTTTTGAGATGAGTCAATTTATTGATAGTTAAAGCTTCGGTCGCTGTGCCAAAAGATTGGCTGCAACGCAGTTTAACTTCAACCAGAACGAGGGTTTGACCATCTTGGGCAATCAGATCAATTTCCTCATGATGACAATAGTGATTAAGGGCGAGAATTTGATAACCAAGTTTTTTTAAAAATTGACTAGCTAGTTGCTCGCCATAATGACCCCAAACTTTTTGATGATTAAGCATAAGATCTTAAGTAAAGTTTTTGGGGAGAAAAATGGAGAGTAAAAGGTAGGTTCTTGTGGACTTAAAATTGGGGAAATTAACAGGTTATCCACATGGAAATAATTTGGCTAACTTTAGGCGCTTTATATAATTTTGTCTAGATATTTTTGGACTTATCCACTGGTGATTAAGTCTACAAATATATAGACATAAATATAGGTAGTCTAGACAAAAATAAGCGTTTGTATTCTGGTAAAAAACAAAAAAAGTAGTCCACATGTTCCACGTGGAACATTGTGGATAATTCAATGTGTTTTTTAGTAATAACACGAAATAGAGGAGAATGGAGGTTGTGGACCATAAGGGACTTGAACCCTTGACCTCTTCCATGCCATGGAAGCGCTCTAGCCAACTGAGCTAATGGCCCGTATTTATTTGTGCCCTCACCATGAGTCGAACATGGATCTAGGGCTTAGGAGTCCCTTGTTCTATCCATTGAACTATGAGGGCGTTCCTGTGTGCAAGGTTAACGCTGATTATTGTAGGGAAAAAAAAGTGAGTCGTCAAGTTTACTGTAAAAGCTTTATTTATAATTTGTTCCATAAACAAAAGGAAGGCCACAGACGAACCCTTCAATTTACATAAAGTAATAATAGAAAATGGTTCCGACGACCTTCCCCTTGAAATTTTTTGCAAAAATTTCAAGAACTATATTCTTAACCGGTTTCAGGGAATCTATATTGATTTCTTTTATAGAAATCTAGATCCATTTTTTTTGTTTTGATTTTGTGTGAGAAACCAGAGAAGAAGATGTAAGTCAAAGAACGATATCCACAGTATAGCAAAAAATTGATAAGCGGTCAAGAGTTTAGGGTAGAACAATGTGGACTTTACTAGCAAAATGGCTAAAGTAAGCTAAAATTATAAGAACAAAAATTAAACTAAAGGGGCGGGGTAGTGACTTAAGTCTACATTAATCTAGACAGAAAACAGAAAAAATTAACAAGTTATCCACAGGTTAAGGAGGGTTGAATTGTTGAAAAGTAAAAAATTGAGGTCACGGTGGGAGTCGAACCCACGAATAGCAGTTTTGCAAACTGCGGCCTTGGACCACTTGGCGACGTGACCAGAAAACAAAACTAGTCTAACAGAAAAGAGCGCTATCGGCAAGTCTTTGATTATTAGCGATTATTAGCCGATATTTATTGGTTATGATTGACTTTGAACCATCAAAATGATAGAGTATTGACTAGCATTGATTTAGTAAAAAACTATATTGCCAAGCAACGAAATCCCCGGCTGCTAAAGGGTTTAGCCGTTAGGAGTTTATTAGTTATTATTAATATTCTATTAAAAGCCAAAAAAGTTATTTTTTGGTTGTTTCGTCATTTTTTTAAAATTTTTAACTGGGTTGTTGTTTATCGTCCGCTAGTCTGGTTGTATAGTTTATTTTTAAAAGTTCGTCGTCGTTTAATTAATCAATATCAACGCAATCTTTGGTTAGCGGCTGGAACAGTAGCAATTATTGCTTTAGCGATTACAGTTAGTAATTGGCAGGAAAGTGATCGTTTGGTGGCAGCTGAAGACTTGGTTCGTGGAACTTGGTTATCGCAAATGGTTGGTGATGAATTTAATCAGCTCAATGATATTGTGATTGATGATCGAACCAATCAAGAACTTAATTTTAATCGAATTAATAGTCTTTATAGTAAACTGAGTCTTACTGGCGCTATCACATCTGGAACAACAGGTTTAACTGGTGTGACAACTGATCATTGGGTTTATAGTTTAGGTTTGGCCAGTTTACCTAAGGCTAGCGAGCAAGCTAGTTTGGGGGCTGTTTCTGGTGGACGAACAATTACTTATTATACAGTTAAGGTTGGCGATACTTT
>CAZXQE010000004.1:0-16166 GCA_964643015.1 uncultured Gammaproteobacteria bacterium | reverse complement strand
TTCATTGTGTTTATTCTTACTCAAAGAAACTCCACAAACATATTATTTGTAAGGAGTAAGCTCAATATGAAATTGATGCAATAATGAACGTTTCTGCAACGCTTTTCACTTCTGAGCAAATCCATCATCTTCAATCCTACCAAGCTGTCTCATTAGCCATCTCGAAAACAAATTCTTAAAACTACCCTCAAGAGGCATTTATTAGACCCCCCCAAAAAAAATAAACTGGAATCGACTAGACCAATAGTAAGCCGTTGACTAATAAAATGAAAGTAATCCCATATTCTATATCGATTTTCATATCAAACTGCTAAGGAATAGCCAAATTAAAAACTCAGTCAATATCGACGATTAGTTCAATAGTTAGTCGATATGGAAAATAAGGGTTTGCTCGGGCCAATATTGGAATCATCCAGATCACTTTTTTCGAACAGATAAGCATAGTAAGAGTCAACGAATGTAAACCTACAGTAGTGAACCTTTCTTTTAAGAAGATTGAATCTCTTTTTCTAATTTACAACTTTTTGAATTCAGTATTGTTGGTTCTGCAAAAGGTTGATTTTTCTGAATCTTTGTTTAGATGGTCTTTACAGAAGATTGATTACGATAACTACTTTTTAAACACTATTTAGTCGGGTAATTTCCAAGAATTTCGTTTAGATCATCAATAAAAAAGTCAGTTTCAGTAAAGCCTTGCATAAATCTGTATTTCTTTCGTTCCTCCTCGAACTCTGTATAAAGAGTTGCAAGTGTTTTATCATTTTTATTGGCGACTATTCTAAATATGTAATTCTGGTCAATGAGATTCTTTATTCTCTCAAAATAATCCTTATCTCCACTAACTATTATAAGAATCTCTGGTTGTTGATGAGTACGCTCGTCTGTAATTCGCTCTAATATTAAAAAGTCGGTCAAGTTTTCTTTTTTACGATGGCCGAGTAGTTCTTCTCGCGGAAAACTTACTGAAAATCCTGCTTGTTCCAATTCTGCTTTTATTCGATATGGATCTCTTAAATTCCGTGGATCAGCACAAGCCCACTGGCATACGATTTGTCCGAATTGAGCCGCATATTGAATGAGTGATCTCCCAACTGTTTGCGCGCTCATCCCAGAATGTATTTGAGGGAAAACGTTTTCATAATCAACAAAGATCCCGACTTTTTTTGCTGCGTTTTGTGCTAAAGGAATTGGAGGTATCTCTCCAATATCCAACCTTGTACGTAAAAATTTGGCAAGCATTTGCCCTTTAATACCGATTCCACCACTTTGAAGCTTAATTACATTTTTCTCTTCAAGAACTGTAATTTGTTCTACGTCGAATTTTCTTAGTACTTCTTCGGCAGGTAGGAATATTTTCTTATCACCTAATAACTTTGCCAACTGGATAGCCACAGATTGTTCTTCTTTCTTTAATACCAGTGCACTGAATGAAGAAGTTGTAAAGTTACTGGCGTCTTCAGAGAGCTGTTTTGCGATTAAAGTGATATCGGATGGCGTTAACATGTTTCTATGTTCACGATTCAACAACTCAATTCCATTAAAAGCAATATTTCCGACTAAAAAAGGATTACCAGCAGTCTCAGAAAAAACGGCCTCAACTGTTTCCTCCGGTATTTCGATCTCATACTGTTTTACAGGAACTTTAAGAACTTTAGCAATATTTTCAATTTCTAAAAATCCAACAGGCCGTTGGGTAAAAGATAATTGACTCCGCGGACTATTTTTTTCGATAATTTCCGGACGATACCGCCCAGAAAATACAAACCAGATTTGATCATCTTTATAGATTTTCCGAATAAGGCCTAATAGTGCGGCAGTTTGATCAGCAACGATTTGCTGGAATTCATCAATCAATAGGATTAATTTCTTTGGTTCAACCCTTTTACTTATATCTTCCATAAATTTTTCTATCGCAGCCAATGGATTGGCATGACCAACAGGTACTTCATACAGATTATTGAGCACTATATCGTGCTTCTCAAGACTTCTTAATATTTGAACGGAAAAAGAATTAATGACTTGATCCAACGATTGAGTAAACGCATCAAGAGATGATAAATCAACCACTACTGGGGCTAAATCGTCCTTCTTTTGCAATTCTAATACAATTCTATTTATTAAAGATGTTTTTCCGACGCGCCTTATCCCATGAAAGTATAGTGGTGTACCCGCTGGTCGCTTCCTCATTAAAGTTTTTTGAATTAAAGTAATTTCTTCATCACGTCCTTGAAAAAGGTTTGGATCGTCTTTGCTGAAATCAATTGCATCTCGGTATTTATAAGGATTCGGTATTTCATAGCCATGAATATTTTTTTCACGCAAATAATCAACGAAAGAGAACCAGGTTAGTTGTAATTCATGCTTAAGCAGCAAATCTTCAATAACGCCCCAATTATATTTAAGATAAATGAAACACTTGCTTTCATTAGTATTTTCAGGCGGATTTACATTAACTGGTAATGTGATAATTATTTCTTCGTTCTCTAAGATGCAATCGACAAGAATCTCTTCTATCGAAGAAATAGTACTGCCATTGGAACATTTGAATCGCAAATTTGTTATCTCGCCAGGGCCAGGATTCTTTAATCGAAATGCTAACGATGTCGGTGAAACATCTCGAGGTAATCCTGCTCCAAATTGTTGGGAACTGATGATAGGAATAGCTTGAAGTTTTAACGTCTTGCTAAAAGTCTCAAAGATACGCTGAAATGAAGCTACAAGAGCCTTTAAATCTCTTAGGCGTGGTTCCTCTCTAAGAATATCATTTGCATTTTGTATCGCTTTATTGATTCGTCCCATTTCATTTTCGATTTCGCCTCTTTTCCACTGCGATTCATCTAAAGCGCATATATCCTTGAGAAGATGCCGAATTACGCTGAGCCTATCTTGAACAACTTGTGGTCCACTCGACATCAAGTCAAAAGCAGCTTCTATTCGGCTTTTAATTTCTTTTAGCTTTCCTACTTCATTTATTTCTGCAATTTCTTGGTATAAATTACTCCAGATGCTACTACCTCCTTCAGTGAAACCTTTTAATCCAATTGGTGTAGGTTTGTTTCTTTTCTTTTCTTCTAATTCCTCTAAGTACACACGAGTCAATTTAATTAAGCGGTTATTTGCAGTATCCGTGCCATCCCAAAACTCATTAGCAAGCTTGTAGTAACGATCAAAACTAATTTTCCCTTCGCGTTTACGACTGTTTCGCTGATAAAAATCAAATAAAGATATCAGATTTGAGCGTAAATAATTTGCCATCGGACCAGAATTCTGTTTTTGATTTATTGACAAGTGATATTTTTTGAGTTGATTATTTACAATAACTTCGAGCGCTTCACCGGCACGTGCTAAATCACCTGAGCGTTCTGATACTTCAGCCAGCCAAGACCAAGCCTTAAAATGATAGATATGCCTTTCAGCATAGTCATTTATCCAAATGCGCCAAGTTATATTTAAATTCAATCGCTGAAGATCTGAATAAAGTTGCTCGATATCAGAATCTTTAAGGTTATCTTCCGGAGAAGGGATGCTAACTGGTCGTGCAAGCAGATCTTGTATAACACCAATTTTCTCAGCTTGATCGATAACATTGATATCCATTCTGTTTTTATCATCTTGTGATAACAAAAACCAGACTAAATAACATTCTGCGAAAGGGAGTTTTGGTAAGTTATCGACAAGGAAATCAGTAACAGCTTGCAGATCGCTACTTTCAGAATTCGATGATTCAAATTGTTCAAGTATCTGCATGCCACAATATAGTGCAAGTTTTAAATTTGAAAAGGGTGCAATATTTTTTTCAATGCTCGGCTTTAGGACATCCAAAGCTTCTTTAACACGACCCATTTGGATATAGAAAATTGCTAAATTCCATACAACCTCATGCGATGCCGATCGATTTTCGATTTCTTCTAACCAGGCTCTTGCACCTCGGGCAACCCCAAAGCGTCTAGTTTTTGCATAAATATTCCACTCACGCGCTATTGGAGCATAATCTGGATAAGAATTAAGTTGTATACCCTGCTCGAAAACTTCTAAAGCATGATCCTGAGCAGTTAGATCATTGCTCATAATATCTTTGCGAGCTTGCTGAAAAAGATCGCGTCCATTGCGCTGAGGCTGGATACGTATGGTACGCCTTGGGGGCTGTATTTCTTGGGAATCTGCTAATACTTTACTGGCAGCTGAAAGTAAACTCAGACGAGCCTCACGCAGAATATCCATGAGAACAGGGAATGAACCGCGACGCATGCCTTCTTCAAACTCTCTCGTTCGTGTGCGTCCAAGAAAAGCAAGAGAATTATTCTCGGGGCTATTATCCTCAGATGATTGCTGGATTGTTAATTTTCCTGCCCTTAATTGGGCTAAAGGAATGCTATCTTGAACGCCATGCAACACAACTTCATTGACAAAGCTTTGTCTTGCAGATCCTTCAATTATATCTGATGCACGGGCAAATTGTTTAATCCAACTTTCGGCTTCAACTCGATCAGATAGACCATCCTCTCTCCATTCCGACAAATGGCGAGTAACTAGCAGGACTAAATCCTTCCAAAATCGTTTTATACCTATATCGTCTGTATCTTTAATATTGCTTATGAGACTCTGCCAATCATGCATAAATACATCTGGGCTGGTTGCTCTGTCGCGTGCGCTTCGTAAGTAGCTGAACAATTTTAAATTGATTTGAGCTTCCTCTAAGTAGGAACCAAAGCTGTGCTTCACAGCAAAATTAGCCAAGATTATTAGGTGATCTAACTGCATGTCACTGATATTGTAATTTTCATTACAATAGCGGAAAATAGCATTTCGAATTATTATCCCAGCTAAAGGGGTAAGCAAACGTGGTTGTTGTGTTGTGTTTTCAATAGCCAAATTAAAATTAGCTTTGTTTTGGTCCTCTTTGCGTTTATCCAGCAAATGCCAAAAACTTTTTATTGACTCAGTAATGTCTGGCTTAGTTTCAGCAATCTGCGATTCAAGCAATTCAATAACGCCTAGAAGCCGGCCAGGATTAGACAAAGTTACTATAAATTGTTTGAAAAGGGATAAGGATTTATTGTTTTGAAGCGGAATGATTCTTTCAATATCACCGAGGCACTTGTTGATGAATTTTTCCGAATTAGATTTTAAAAAAACAATAGCCCCTTTGGCACGTTGTTCTAGGAGACTTTCTCGAAAATAAAACTCATATCCAACCGCCCACACTATCGCTCGCCATAAATTCCAACGTTCTTCGTCACTCAATTCTCGATTTGCGAATTTTATCCCATACAATCCAGCTAAAAAGGCAATATCCCCCCAGATTTTATCATCTAAAAGTGGCATCGTAGAATTTGCTTTTTCGAGAGTTGACTTATTGGTTTCTCGAAAAGCCTCGTCCGCAAAATGAACAACCGATAATAGTGCAGAGACAGCAGTGGCTCGTTGATCAACTAATTCATCACGGGAGATATGTGAAGGAACTTCAGATGCTAATAGTATAGGCATTGTATTTGTAAGACTTTCAGTGAAAACTTGTGGTTCTTCCACAGGTGAGTCAAAAGCTGGAGTTTGAAGACTTTCTGCCACCTTTAGAGCGGATACTTCGACGTCATCATTTGTTGGGGAATTGAGTGAGTGTTCCATAGAAACTTGTTCCCCTAATAAATTTATCTGCTTGTCAATTAATATCAATAAATCGTGTACTTGCGATTGTTTTGGATTCTGAGAAATTACTTTCCGCAAACGGTTAAGGCTTTTAAGATCTAATGATGGAACAAATGATATTAGGTCATTGAGAGTATCAGAATAAAACTGTTCATCTTCGAATTGGCCAAATAAAAAGGCAAGGAGTCGGCCAAACATTGCCTGGAATCTATCTGAATGATAATGATATTCGTACCAAGAAGACCATACAATTGATTTCCATATTTTTCGCTTGATAGCATCAATTAACGTCTTCGTATACACTTGCCCAACAAGATTGCTTGTCAATCCAGCTATATCTTCCCAAACAGGTTCTTCAATCTCTGGAGCAGAATAAATAGCTTGGTCTAATAAGTCATAAAGCTTCTGATCGGTAATCCCAAATGACTGAAGACAATCGTGAAGATCAAGAGCAACCGATGTCCGCTGATTAATTAGATTTTCTATAACCATGGCAAGATGCTCCTTATCATTATCCCACCGATTCAGTGTTACCAGCAGGGACTGTTAACCCTCCGGGTGACTCAATTGGTGATGGGTTTGCTAGTTAGTTTTTGTTGATAAAGTATCGATATAACATATTGAAAATATGTATCGGGTTCCTTATATTTGAGTGCTAAACGACGAAATTTGGCAAACAAACCACAAGGAACCCGAAATGCTCGTAGAACGCCAGGAACAGAAGAATCTATTTGAGACCTTGCTTCCTTTTACTCTAGCAGATCAGGATTCAACATTAACCAGGATCGACGTATTTCTCGATAAGCATCCTGATGTTTTACTGACTTTTACCACCTCGCTGAGAACGCGGTCCATGAAATCCCAAACGATGGGACGGCCCAGCGAACCAGCTGAGGCGATCTTGCGGATGTTGATTCTGCGAAGACTCTATTCACAGAGCTTTCGCCACACCTGCAAGGCTGTGAATGATAGTCTGGTGCTACGTCAGTTCACCCGCATTTACTATGAATCGGTTCCAGACTATTCGACTTTGGCAAAGTATGACCAGCTTTTAACCGAGGATCTTCTTAAAAAGCTGAATCGGCATATTGTATTAGGCGCCAAAGAACAAAAAGTGACAAAAGGTAAGAAGCTGCGCATGGATACTACGGTGGTAGAAGCCAATATCCACTATCCCACCGACAGTCATTTGTTATATGACAGCATCAAAGTATTATCCAGGCTGGCTTACAAATATCGCCAGGCTGGCATCGCTTCTGGCGAAGTCACGCGCAATTTTACGCGCAGCGCCAAGAAGCAGCTTTTAAAGATCATCAAATTTGCCCGTAGTCGCAGTGAAGAGGGGCATGATAAATTCAAGCGCACCTACCAGACCATGATTGAGATTGGCAAGCGCTCTCTGGTTCATGCTCGTCAATTGGTATCTGTTCATCTCAAAGATACCCAGGATAAAACCCTGAAACACATTGTCAAACAGTTCCAGCGTTTCATCCCTTTGGTCGAGAAGGTCATTGAACAGACCAGACGGCGTGTACTGGATGGCCAAATGATGCCGAACACAGAAAAACTGATCAGCATTTTTCAGCCCGATTGTTACGTCATACGAAAGGGCAAGCGCGCCAAACCCAATGAATTCGGCAAACTTCTGGAAATCCAGCAATGCGATGGCAAAATTATCACAAATTGGAATATTCATGCCACGAATGTTTCCGATACCGGGCTGTTTATTCCAGCGATTGAATCGCACATCAATTTATTTGGCAAGCCCCCACGGCTGGCCTGTGGCGATCGGGGCTTTTATTCCGCGGAGAACGAAACCTCTGCCCAAGAGCGTGGGGTCATCAGAGTCTGCCTGCCGAAACGAGGCAAAAAATCTAAAAACCGATATGCTCATGAAAAACAAGCATGGTTTAAATCTGGCTTTGCCTTCCGTGCTGGCCTTGAAGGTAGCATCAGTGTACTAAAACGTCGGCACGGATTTAACCGCTGCCTGAATGTTGGCACCAATGCGTATGAAAGATGGACCGGCATGGGAATCATAGCCAATAACTTGATGGTGATTGCTAAAACTTGAGATCTATCAAAGAACGAAGAGGGAATGCCCTTGCACAGCTTGGCGCAATTAACCACTAAATGCCAAGAAAAGTACTTTTTCAACAAAAACTAGTTAACCCCGAATCCGAGTATCCTGTATAATTAATGTAACTTCAATATAAAATTACGTTAAGATCAACCATTCGCTGATCGCTGGCTGCCACGAACTTCAAATTTCATAACAGATTATTTTTATATATTAAATGAGCATTAAATTCCAGGCGGAAAAAGATAATAGATAGCACGGTTCCATTAGCAGTTATTTGAATTATTGGTATCGGAAACAAATGTAAAAGAAAATAATCACATTCAAGCACTTATAAATTTGCATTCAATCTTCAGTAATGTCCCAGTATCCACCAAAAGAGGATATAAGTTGAATAAATTACATTCATAATAGACAGTTTGCGTTGTAATTGATCCTCTGCTGTTATGGCTTCTAAGATTTATTAAATTAATATCATACGGTATCTAGCCTTTCACAACGTTAGGACACCACTGTTCTAAATTTAAAAAGTATTACAAACAAGTAACAATACTATAATTAATTTGGATATCTCATTCGATAAGGTGCTCTAATTTTTTGAAGAATAGGCTGGTCAACTATAAATCTAGAGAGGTTTATCGGCAGTGTGCTGGTAAGTGCCCTCTTGATTATTTATTCTCTTATCGATTTCTTTGATCGCTTTATTAATAGTATTATTCAATTTAACAGAGTTATTTGGATTTTTTAGAAGTGTATCAAGGATGCTGATGGTTTTTAAATCGCCGGTTTGCGACAATTGTCTTATAGCATGGAGCCGTTTATTATCGTCACTTGAACATTTGGCAATTAAAATATAGCTTTGAATTGACATTTTCATATTTGCTTCCCATATTATATGCTGGCACTCCTGCAATACTGACCCATCTGCATCATTTGCTGGAAACTGAAACCCATTTAGCAACGTTGAAGCTCTTTCAATTTGAGTGAACGTTCTCCAGTATATTATGTTTTTTTTCTCTGATTTTTCTGATCTCCAAATTCTATATCGGATCTTTATCTTAGATAAGTATTTCGCTGCATGACTAAAAACTGTCAACGTATCCGCAATAAGTTCAAAAATAAATACGCCAAATTCAAACATACCTCGCTCCGGATTAATATACTATATTTTGGAGTGAACTAGCGCAGCCAATTCATTGGGCGGATACTCTAGCTTAGATAGCACAACTACATCTGGGTATCGATTAAATAAGATTAGTATTTCTGGATTTTTTACGTTAGTTAAAATGATTATTGGAACTTCATCCCCTAAATACCTGCGAATATCTTCAAGGAGAAAAATACCAGTTTTTAATCCTTCTTCTGTTTCCTCTGAAGTATACTTCTTTCCATACGGGAGCATCACATCGAGAAGAACTAAAGCAATGTCATTTGAATTAACGTTTGAAGCTTGAATTAAATACTCTAGTGCTTTATCGGCATCTTTCAGATGAATGACTTCCCATCCTTCTTTGTTCAGTTTTGAAACATAATATTGCATAGGTAGAAAATCATCATCGATGAGTAATATCTTGTTTCTCATATTCTGCTCTCCTTTCTATAATCTGATCTCTTTGCCTTTGACAACTCCTCTGGCAATAAGATGGTAAATTCGGTCGGCAACGAAAGGTTAGTTACCGAGATAATACCACCATGCAAAGCAATTATTTCTTTGCATAACCAGAGGCCTAAGCCTTGACTTGCGACACCCTTAGACAATGAAGTAGGGCCTCTAATGCCTTCTTCAAAAATCACTTTCTCTGTACCCAATAAAATACCTTCGCCCCAATCTTGGAATTTTATTCCAAAACCTTCATTCGTTGAAAATCCGCTAATCTCCACCCGAAAGCTTGATGGATCATCATAGGAAAATTTAATGGCATTCGATAATAAATTGAAAAAAACTTGTTGAAACATATTTTTATCAATCCATAAGCGAGGAATTTGATCAAAGCCTTGATAATGAATAGCATGAATCGACATATCTTTAGCTTTAAGCAGATAGCCTATCTGTCTAATTGCAGGGGCTACGACTTCCTTCATTAGTAGGGTTGGAGAGAGCGAAAGCTTAATTTCTTCAAATCGAAACCGCATGAAGTCTGAAACATCTAAAAGCCTTTGCATCAATTCAGTCCAAGACCAGATATCCCCTGGATAATCAAATTCAAATACAAGCTTATTTCTTGCTTCTGAGATGATTGATTGAGTCGCCCCTCGTATTGCAATTACTGGTACTTTTAATTCATGTGTTAGTCGCCCAAGAGCTCTAAATCTTCTCTCTTTCTCAATCAAGACATTCATAAAAGGTGCGGCAGCCTGACAGATAGAATCCATTATTGCCAGGTCGATTTCAGAGAATGAACAGAATTTTCCCGGAAAAGATAAACTTTTTTTATTGTTGCATCTTATTACTCCAAAAACATTCCCATAGGGATCAAAAAATGGTGCAAAAAGGCACGACCGCACCTGTTGATATTTCACTATCTCAGTAGATTTGGCTATGTGAGCTACGTCATCTTTTAGCTCAATTGTTAGCAAAGTACGGCCGGTTTTCCACGTTTTGCCGGTGTGACCCTCGCCAATCTTGTAGAAACGTTCTTCGGGTGGTACATGCCACTCAATTCCTGTAGTCCCTCTTAATTCTAATCTGTTTTGTAAATCGTTAACTAGAAAAACTGATACGCCCTCACAGTCAATATGATCTTTAATAAAGGAAACAAAGGCTTCAATAAAAGATGAAACACTTTTATATCGGCTGAAAATATAATTTATTTCTGCGACCGAATTAGAGCAGTACTCGTCAACTACGGACTGAGCTCCTATTGCAGCAACGAAACTAAGTTCATTAAGTGTTTCATCATCCATTAGCTCAGCATCACGCAAAGGAAAAATGTTAATAATATACTGCACATGATCGAGGTTATTAGGATTTAGCAATGGGATGGAAATCATTTTGTCTGGTTTGTACTGTGCCATCAATTCGGGATTTCCAAATGTCTTGCCTTCATATTGTTTACATAAATCAAAATGAGTTACAGCTTGTCTACTATAAGTGATTCCTGTTAATACTTCATCAAGCTTTAAAGTGCTTTGCATCTCCATTTTCGGTTGGCCTTCTGAACTCCATACAGCCAATAAATTCAGAAGAGAATTCGACGGACTACATGTCCAAACATTTATTACATTTGACTTAATAATTTCATTATAAGACTTCGCTAAATTATAAAAATAATGATTTATTCCAGCGTATCTTGAATGAACAGCAGACTGATAAAACTTTAGCTCATTCTCAATTCTACCCCTCTCACTTTCACGGGGAGGACCGAGCGAATAATCAATATGATATATACGACTTGGAGGAACGTGCATACTGAAACCTCTTTTTTGAAGCCACTCAGCCGAGATTTTCGTACTTGTAAAAGGGTCAGAATCAGTTCTATCTTGCTCAAGAATAAGCCAACCTGAATATCCTAATTCGTCTAATTTTTCTAGTATTGCATCTAAAATTACTTCCCCCCTTCCCAACTCTACAAATCCTTTCGCATAGTGATGAGGAGAACGGCCAAATTTAGATGTCCAATCTTTCAAATGAATTGATGCTATTCGTTCATAATTTGAACTCAAAATTAAAATCGGATCTTCTCGTGCAATAGTAAGATGCGCAGTATCTAAGATAAATTTTACATCCTGATGGTCTTTCATTACTTTTGAAGCATGTACTATCTGGTCCATTGGAGCATAAACATGAGGATGTAATCCTAAGGTATATCCCGCAGTAATCGCACGAGAGCAGTCCGAGTTGTTCCAGTTTTTTATATAAAGATATTCAGGTTTGTACTGATTACAATATTTAATTCTTTCTTCTAAGTTGCCACCTGCTAAGCCAATTAAAGACATTTGAAAATTATCTTTTTCTAGCACGGATAATAATGATTCTATGTTAGGCAAAGTGCTAGGGTGCTGCGCGATCTCTATCCCATGAAATCCAAAATCATTTAACATCAAACATAATTCCGAGAAATCAGCAATTCTATTACCACAAATTATTGTCTGAAATCCAATTTTTATTCGATCTTTTAGCATGGCCTAATCCTTTTAGTATTCTTGAACACAATTACTCATCAATATAGACAACTCAAGTGATATGACTTTTCGTGACTATATTTTAATGCAGAACTTAAAAAGCAATTGAAAAAGAAGAATCAATTGTTCCCCATGTTATTCAGTATAGTAATTACTATTTATCTTTAGTTTGCTGAATTAGTAACAATATGGCATAACCAAAGCTCATGATGTATAAGAAATGTATATTTTAAAAGTCATTATTCTTAGATTATTGTCATAAAAAAAGCCCAAATTAGTCCTCACAAACTAATTTGAGCCTTTTTCTTTATAGGAAACCCCTCCCACCAAGTCCCCGGTCTTTTTGTGGAAAATAATGATCCATTTAATTAAAATCAAGCAAAATCGTGGTATAAGAACTCCAACCTAACCAACCATAGGAGTTTTTATGCAAATCGGATATGCAAGAGTCAGTACTGAGGATCAAAAGCTGGATCTTCAACTTGATGCTCTAAAAAAGGCGGGATGCGACCAGGTCTTCAAAGACATCGCATCTGGCGCACAACAAGATCGAGAAGGTCTCGATCATGCGACAAAGTATCTTCGTCCTGGTGATACCCTCGTCGTTTGGAAACTGGACCGACTGGGAAGATCTCTAAAGCATCTCATCGAGGTCGTAAATGACTTCACGAAGAAGGGGATCTACTTCAGGTCTTTGCAAGAGAACATCGATAGCTCCAGTTCTGGAGGCAAACTCACCTTCCATCTCTTTGGTGCTCTCGCTGAATTCGAAAGAGACATCATCCGCGAAAGAACAATGGCCGGTCTCCAGGCTGCTCGAGCTCGTGGAAGAGTCGGCGGCCGGCCAAAAGCTATGGATGATCGCAAAATTCAACTTGCTCGACAGCTCATGTCCAATCCAGCTAACTCTGCCTCCGAAGTCTCAAAAACGTTAGGCGTCTCTCGTGCTACCCTCTACCGCAGCTTGAAAACCAAATAACTCCCCGATTCCGTCCCACCTACCAATTTTCTGGTATAAGAAGCATGATGGATACTCTATCCATCTTAATTCATCCATCCTCACCCAACTCAAAGGAGTCTAAAATGGACAAGCTTAAAACCGGGAATTTGTCCGATAAGGTCGAATTTGTCGCCCAGATCGGCAGTCTGCTCTTCGGCGCTGTTCTCACCACCGTGCAGATCATCAAAACCATCAAGGGCGAAGAGCCTACTCAGCCCGCTCCTGTCCAATGAGCAGCTCTCCTCAAAAACTCCCGCCTAAGGAAGAGGACCACGTCATCGAAGTATCAATGAAGCATGTGGTCCTCGCCTTTGGCGGGATCGTACTCGGAAGCATTGCCATCGGCACAGGCATTTCATTTGCTCGAGATTATGCCAAATTCAAGCGGCAGAAAGCCATGCTAGACGCCGCAGGTCAAATCCTCGAAACCATTTTTCAAGGAGGTCAGATTTCATGGAACGAACCGAACAGGGAATCCTCATCACCGACAAGGACATCAAAAAAGCCCGGGAATTTCTCGGATGGTTCGGCATCGGTGTCCTGATTATCGAGACCACTCGCATCATCTTCACGCGTAAAAAGCCGTCACAGCCATGAGCGGCCAGACCAAAATCCGAATCAACGTCAATCCCCAGGCCCTGATAAAACTTACCAGCCTGGTCAGTAACTCTCTGCTCCTGTCGGCAAATGTGGTTCTTCTTACCCACGACGTACGCCATCGGATTCAAGAGAAACGCTCGGAAGCATTAACCAACCGTCTGCAAATAACCGCTGAAGTCGCATCCGCAATCGCCGGGCTGGCCAAAGTAATCGTCAATGTTCTCGATGAACGATGAGAGAAATCAAAACCTACCAACCCGACCAGCGGCGTGACCTCGAAGACAACCTCTACTGCCCCTACTGCGGCAACACAAATCAATGGATGATAGACATCCGTCTCAAGCACAATCTCCTGAGAACCCAGGAAGGCTATGCCGTCGAGCTTGATGAGACGATGACCAATCGGATCCTCAAGCAAATTGCCCGCAACTTGAGCAGAATGCTGGACCGGTCCATTGAACGGGAGCATCCCATTTTCCACTGTGCCAACTGCGGAAATGCAGAATTGGACCGATATGGTCTCATGATTGAAGCCTGCTGGAATTTGGGTTGCCCCGGTTGTTTTCATTGCGGACAATACATCAGTGAGAACGAACTCAGAGACGCTTGTCTGGAGTGCATTCAGAGCAATTCGGGCGATGTCGACCAGGATTTCTGCTTCTCATCCTGTCCACATTACGACTATGGACTCGAGGAAGTTCGGGCGCACTATAGCATTACGTTGGAGGAATTAATAAGCGAGGCCGGGTACGGGGATGGCTGAGCGAAGGGGCTGGAAAAGAAATTTTCTGGCCCCTTTTTTAATAGAGGAATTCTATGAAGGACGCTGATATCAGATCCACAAAAGACAAGCCGGGATGGTTAATCCCGTACCTTCTTGGGTTGGATGAGATGTTTTATGGCAGATGGGATTACTGGATTCGGGCATTGGACAAGGACAAGATTCCAGCTGAGCCCATTCCGGTGATTCGCTTCAAACCAGTAATGACCTATCCAGGTCATTCAGTTTTAAAGAATCTCAACGCCTGCCTTAACTACGCCTCCCACTCTCATTCCAACATCGTCGAGAAATTTGTTGACTGGCTGCTATGGGGATTTCATTACAAAGGAGTTTCATTCCCCGGCATCGATGCCAAGACCGACGACTATTGGTACCGCACCTTTAACCTCGGCCTCTTCTACCAGGAGCCCGGCGATTACATGGCCGAGTTGGCACAGAATCACAATGTCGGTACAGGAGCAGGATTCTTTGCTACCCCAATGTCAGTAGTCGAGATGATGGTCAAGATGACGATGGGAGATGAGCCCCGTCCATTTCACAAGGCCAAGTCCGTACTCGATCCCTGCTGTGGGACAGGCGGCATGCTGCTATGCGCCTCCAACTACAGCCTCAATCTTTATGGCAACGACATCAATCCCCTGCTGTGCAAAATGGCCATGGTCAACGCTTTCATTTATGTACCATGGATGGTTTACCGTCCAAAGAATTCCAGGATGTTCGAGCAAGAGCATAAGCCAAGAGTCATAGAAATCGAAGTGCCGGAAGGATTTGCCATTCCCGAATGCCAGCGCTGCGGCAATCGCAAGAATTTCTATCTGGAAGTCGAGTCGGACCATGAACTGGTATCCTCGCCGGCGGGACTGATTGAGATATCACAACCAAAGCTCAGCTCGGAGGTCATTGGCAAACGGCTTGATATCGATAACATCGTCTGCATAGCATGCATCGAAAAAGCGGAGGTGACATGAACATTAAATGCACAAGGTGCGACAACCGGGAACGCTTCATCATTCCACTGTGGATGCGGGCCACCTTCCGGTTCAACGAAGACGGCACGATCACCATTCTGCACACTCGGCCCTTGGAATCCCTGGAGGAAAAACTCGTTAATCAAAACGTCCAGCCGGCATTGAAATGTGCGATGTGCAAAGCACCGGCCATCATTGAGCTTCGATCGGAGAAAAACGAAGCATTGGAAAAGCATCAGCGGATGGCGATGGAGGCGTTATGAGCGAGGAGTACAAAAAGCTGATCACCGAAAGAATTCGTGAAGAGGTGAATCGCTGGATAGAGGAGCTGAAGGAGCAGCATAAAGATTTGCTGCTTACCAAGCAATGGCGTATCCTCTTTCCCAAAGGATTTCTTCCGGGGCATAACTCGATGCCGGTTGTGACTCATTCAAAGGATGGACAGCACCAGGTGGCCGAGATCCAGTTTGTTCTGCCCGATGACCTCAACCTGGATGTCAATGATCTGCAACTGGTACTGAAAGATGAAGGCTTTAAGGAAGCGGCCAGTCTAGCATCTCAGAAAAAGCCGAATCTCGTGCCTGTCGATGAGCCTCTCGATATGTTAAACCGTATCGTCATCGGGATAAACGAGTTCATCGGCAGCTTGGGTGTGAGACCGACCGGGACTGCCTCATCTCGTCCGATTTTCCTTGCCAATACTTCCACTGCATCAAGCTGTTCTGCTCCCGTTCGCATAGTGGGATCAGACAATTCTGATCTCGAGGGCATCAAACGCAACATGATAAACTCGGCACTTCTGCCAGAATGGATAAGAAGCATTGAATCAAAACCTACCTATGATGAAGTGCTGAACAAGCTGGCATCGGCTTTTCAACAGTACCAGCGACAGACAATGGGTAGAAGTGATCTCAGCGAGTTCTTTGCCAAGTACACGGCGCATCTTTTAAATGCAGGCCATTTGCATCA
>CAZXQE010000003.1:10874-18867 GCA_964643015.1 uncultured Gammaproteobacteria bacterium | reverse complement strand
CTTAATCGATGTTTCTATTTTTGAAAGCGATTCCGAAGTAGCTCTAGCCGGTCAAACTAAAAAACTAGTCGTTCATAGCTCTAACACCGACAAATACACTTCTCTTTTAGCCAATAATCTAACTAGTCAAGAAGTTGAATTATTATTAGACTCACCACTAACTATTATTAATGGTCAGGCTACAGTTATTAATTTTAATAAAAATTCAACCGGTATTCTTTTTCATCAAAACAGTCAGCTTACCAATCAAGATCCAAAAACTTGGTTAATCGCCAACTATCAACCCCTCGACTCTTTCGAATATTCTCGCCAATTAGAAAAAATTAATAATCGAACTGATCGAAAATCAATTACTTATAAAGTTATTGGCGATGAAGAACAAGGTTATTTAATTAAACAAGATCACTTGAGCCCAGAAGAATTTGAAAGAATGTCGATTCGCTTCTCCAGCGCTCTCAATCTAGACCGCTATTAAAATTAGTTCAATAAAAACAACAAAAAATCGCTTAACCAGCGATTTTTTGTTATAATATCAACGAAAGTAAAATTATGAAAAAAATTACCACCATCATTTTAGCCATTATTGTTTTTATCGGCCTACCAATACTGTCACTAGCTCAAGAAAACAACGATATTAACCACCAGGCTGACGAAGTTTTTAATGCTGAAGTAACTAAAATAATTGAAGAAAAAGAAATTACCCGTGAAAATGGCAGCCTTTTTTATCAACAAAATCTAGAATTAAAAGGTTTAACTGATAAATGGAAAGATAAAGTTATTGCTTATCAAGGCGTTTCTGAAATGGATCTTATTGGTCTTAGTCGCTTTAAAGTTGGTGATAAAGTTGTGGTTCAAAAAAGCTCAGCTCCGGATAGTGAAGATCAATTTTTTATTACAGACTATGTTCGCCAAGATAGTCTTTACTGGCTTATCGGACTATTCATCATCACCATCTTAATTATCGGACAAAAAAAGGGTTTTAAATCGCTTCTCGGTCTAATAATTAGCTTCTTAATTATTATTAAACTAATGCTGCCGCAAATTTTAGCCGGTAGTAACCCGATTATAGTTGGTATTATCGGCTCCCTAGCCATTTTAACTATAATTATTTATCTCTCTGATGGCTTTAATCAAAAATCAAATCTAGCCATTTTAAGCGTTCTCATCTCACTAACCATAACCATGGTCCTGTCACTTATTTTTACCAATTTAGTTAACTTGACTGGCATGGTTCAGGAAGAAGCTACTTTTTTGCTCGGATTAGGACAACATGTTATTAATTTTAAAGGCTTGCTTTTGGCTGGTATGTTAATTGGTGCTGTTGGTGTGCTAGATGATGTTATTGTTGGTCAAATTGAAACTGTTAAACAAATCAAAGAAGCCAATCCTAATTTAAAAAATAAACAAGTTTTTAAAATGGCCTATCAAGTTGGCAACACTCATTTAGGCGCCATTGTTAATACCTTATTTTTAACCTATACCGGAGCCTCCTTACCATTGATGCTCCTCTTTATCATCAAACAGGAACCTTTCATTTCCTTTAATCAAGTAATTAACAACGAGATAATCGCCACCGAGTTGGTTCGAACTTTTGTCGGCAGCATTGGCATCGCTCTTTCAATGCCAATTGCTACTTTTCTCGGGGCCTATTTATTAAAAAATAAAAAATATGGCAAAAATAAATTGGCCTAAACTTTTTGGCTCATTAATTTTAACTTTTAGCGCTAGTTGGCTCGGTTCTTATTTTACAAGACCTCAAATTGGCACCTGGTATCGAAATCTTCAAAAAACAGCCATAACTCCACCTAGTTGGGTTTTTGCTCCAGTTTGGACCATTCTTTTCTTAATGATGGCCCTAGCTTTTTATGTCATCTGGAATGAAAACAATAAGTGTGGGACCAGAAAAAAAGCTCGACTATTTTTTTATATTCAATTAGCCTTCAATATTCTTTGGACTCTAGTTTTTTTCAACCTACATCGAGTCGGCTTAGCTATAATTTGCATTATTGTTTTAATTGTAGCTATTATTTACTGCCTATCTAGTTTTTACCAACTCAATAAAACAGCTGGTTGGCTAATGTTTCCATATTTAATCTGGACTTGCTACGCCGCCCTGATTAATATTTCGATTTTCTTCGCTAACTTAAAATAAGCGAATTATATCTTTAAGAGTAATGAAAGCAACGAAGGCCATCAAGAGAATGAAACCGATACTATGAATAATAGCTTCAATATTGGCTTTAACTGGACGACCAGCAATCTTTTCACAGACAATAAACAACAACCGACCACCATCTAAAGCTGGTAGAGGCAAAATATTGATAAAAGCCAAGTTGAGTGACAATAAAGCGACAAATTGCATTAAATATAACCAACCTAAACGACTAACCTGGCCAGTTAAAACAGCAATACCAACTGGGCCAGCAACTTGATCAGACATATCCTGACCGCTAAAAAGACCAGCTAGTAATTGCCAAAAACCAACGGCAATATCTTTTAAGCCAACAGCTGCCAATTTAAAACCCTCGCCAATAGCCTTAAACCAGGGATAAGAAACTATACCGCTTTCAGCTAAGGCCACCCCAATACCATATTGTCCTGGCTGATTATCTAAAATTTGTGGAGTAATTTTTAATTCTATCAATTGATTATCACGCTTTACTTGATAAACAATTTCCTTGGCACCGATTTTATTATTAATCTGACGTAGCTTATTAACACTCTCAACAACTTGGTTGTCAACTTTGGTAATAGCGTCCCCAGACTTAAGACCAGCTTTTTCAGCTGGTAAATCTTTAACCACTTCAATGGCAATAACTTGTTGATCAGTAACCTTTGCTCCACGAGATAAATTGTCAGTCGCTTGTGGCCAGCCAATTGACAGGCCAACACTAAAAATAATCGCTGCTAGCAAAAAATTCATAACAACACCAGCAATTAATATAAAAAATCTCTGTCCAGCTGTTTTATTAACGAAGTTTTTCTTATCGCCAGCTTGGCTTTGTCCATCTTCACCGCGCAAACGAACAAAACCCCCTAGAGGTATCCAGTTTAAAGAAAAAATAGTATGACCAATTTTACCAAAACTACTACGAAACATCTTCCATTTTTTTCGGCTATTACGAAAAGTACCGATGGCTCGTGGCGGAAAGCCCAAGCCAAATTCCTCTACTTCAACTCCGGTAATCTTGGCTGCTAAAAAATGGCCCAATTCATGGACTAAAACCAAAACACTTAATACAGCTAAAAAAATTAAAGCAGTCATATTAGATAGTCATAATATCAGTCTCTTTTTTATCGCGTAAAGATTTTAGTTCTTCGTTCTTCTTAGCTAAAAAATCATCTAACTCTTTAACAAAACGAAATTTATCATCTTCGCTTAATTCTTTAGCGGCAAAGGCTGCTTCAATTTTACCTTTAACTTCTTCTCTAGCCTGTCTTAACACTATTCTGGCTTCTTCCATTTTTTCATTCAAACGCTTAACTAAATCGCGACGATTTTCTTCATTTAAGGCCGGAATTGTTAATCGAATTTTATCACCTTCATTAACAATACCCATGCCTAGATCAGCTGCTATTAAACCTTTTTCAATATCTTTTAAGACTGATTTGTCCCAAGGAGCTATAACCATACAGCGTGGTTCAGGAACACTAATATTACCCAAGGCGCTAACCGGTGAATAACTACCATAAGCAGCAATAGAGACATTATCTAAAAGACCGGGATGAGCTCGACCAGTCCTTAAGCTAGCGATATCTTTAGTAAAAAAATCAATAGCCTTTTGAAAATCACCTTCTTGATTACTGATAAACTGATTCATAAAAATATTTTTTTAATTTTATTTAAATTATTATCTAACCATTCCGTCAGTCTCAACTATTTTGTCATCTTCCAATTGACTCGTCTTAGCCTTACTAGAGACTTCCAATAAACTACCAGTTGCATTATCGGTGGCCTTAACTGTTGAGCCTGACGTTAAGATTATAATTCTTTCTTTCTGGTCAGCTCTCGGATTAACACCAATATTAAATTCACCTACCAAGTCATCGACATTAGCTGACAACTTATCTAGTCGCCAGACTACTTGATGTTTATCTTGGTCATAGCTAATATCACCTTCAGCTGTATAATTTTTACCACCCCAACTAACATAATCCGGCAGGTCGGCCACCACTGTCAAATCTCTTAAATCGTGTCTAGTATTACTCAGCTGCCAATAGACTTTAAAATTGGTCATTTCACCAACAACCAATGGTAGAGGGCCAGAACCAACAGCAATATTATCCTCATTGAAATACATAATACTTTCCCGAAAACCCAAATCACTATTCAACTGATGATTAACGGTATTACTTTTTTGGTCTTCTTTGATTTCACTATCAACCTCCTCTTCGGTTGAATAATAAACATAGCTAACAATTTCACCCGTGTCATTTTTATCACCTTCTTCCCATTTTTTCAAATTAATAGAAAAATTAATCGAACCACTGGCTCCTGGTTTAAGTAAAGCCAGTCCTGGTAATTCTTTTTTAGTCCAATAAATTTTCTGCCCATCAATCTGTCCTTTTTCTTGATCTTTCAAACTTGACCAATCCAACCAGGCTCCTCTTAGATCAGCCACTATCTTCAAATTACTAAGATTGGTTTCGCCTTGATTAACATAATCAATTCGATAATTAAGGGTTTGACCAGCCGAAACACCACCGCCAGCGTTATTATCATTAACCTTTAATAATAGATTGAATTTACTATTAACTACCTTAAACTCAAAATCACGACTATCAACTAAATAAGATTGATCATTAATCTTAGTTTCAACTTTTAACAATAAATTTTTATCACCACTACTATCTTGATCAGGAATAATAATCATTTTTAAATTTTTAACCTCGCTTTCGGGCAGATCTAGTAGCCAAAGACCGGTCATGGCTGGTTCAATGATTTTATTATCTGCACCCAATAATTTAACCTCAGCCCAATCAGGTTGGTTAATTGTTAACGCTAAATTATCAATTGAATTATTTTCTTTAGCTTGATAACTAATAGCAATTTCATTATTGCGCCCTAGAGACAGAGTATCTGGTGCTGACAAGCCAATCAACAAACTAGAGTCACTTAAGATAACATTATTTTCTTGATTAGCCTTAAAAGTGCTACTTAAATTATTAGGACGAAAATTAGCCGTCACCTGGACTTGATTATTTTCACCAATCTTATTAATCAGTTTACCTTTAACTACAATTACTCCGCTAGACTGTGGTGCTAAATCACCAATTTGCCAATAATTATTATTTTGCGTAGCTACGGGTTCGGCTACTGAAAAAATAAAAGCTTCCGGCCAATCAACCTTAATTTCTACGCCAGACATAGCTACTGAACCAGTGTTTTTATAATTTATTCTATAGCTAAACTCTTGACCAGCTACAATATCTTTATCTGTTTCAATATTAATCGCAAACAAATCATTTTTAGCGCGATAGCCAGTATAATAATTATAACCAAACCAGCCTAAAGCTAAAACCACTAAGCTATAAACAGCAATAGCAATTAATTTAAACCACCATTTTCGGCGACGAATAGAAAATTTGCTAACATCAACAGCTTCACCTCTTTCATCTTGATATATTTCCATTAAACTCTGATCAACTTCTTGGTCACTAATTTCCTCATGGTTATTGAGGCGCTCTTCACTAGCAGGCTGATCGTCACCCATCAATTGTTCCAAATAATCAATATTAGCTTTTTTATTTTTAGCTTTCATAATTATTTATTTATCAATTTGAAATAATAAACCAGCAGCTTGTCGATTGGCGACTTTATTAATTAACCAATCGTGACCACTAACTGCTTCTGGTGATGACCAGATTAAACGCCAACTGCTTGGCCAAGCCCAGCTTATTTTCCAAGTATTAGCTTTTTGGCCAGCTTGATTTTCAATCAACAATTGATAACGACCAAACTTATTTAAACCAAGCATGGCTCTAATTTTATTTAACCAACTACCCTGTTTTTCTTCCAGTAAATTAAATGGCAATTGATAGCGAAAATGTAGTTTAGCTGTTTGACCAGGATCAATCATTGACCAATTAGCAAAAACCGTTCGGCCGAGTTCATCATAGACTAAAGTTCCACTAGCTTCATCTTGTCTAGCTAAACCTTCACCATTTTTAATAACTGCTAAATCCTCAGCCATAGGATCGCTAGCTTTGAAAAATTTTTGCTCTGGAGTACTAAAGCCATCGGCTGAAATTAATTGACTACCTTCGGGAACGTAAAGTCTTAACCAATTAACATTACGAACACCATAAAGCCCCTCTCTTTTTTCACCAGTATGTTCACGGATAATGGTTACGTCGTTAATCACTCGTCCATCAGGTTGAATTTCTATTTTTTGCTCAACAGTTTGTCTAATTTTTAAATCAGTTTTACCACCAGCAATATTGGTATTAACCACCTGTAAATAATCCTGACCTTTTTCTAAATTAACTAACTTGCCTGACCAACCTAAAGACTCCCATTTTTCTTGAATATTTTTGTTATTAAAATAACATAAAATATGACGACTGGTTATTTGCTCGGAAATTACCTTAAGTAAAGTGGCTACATTTTTTTGCTCGCCTAAAGATCCTGGTAATTTTTCTAGAATCTTCATGGCTAAATCACCGATAATTTTTTTCGGCTGATCTTGACCACTCACCTTGTTTTCAACATGATCTTGGACAGTGCTTCGAAAATTAGTAGCATCAACAACTAAGCCATGTTCAGTTGATAAATCAATCGGGCCAGTGATTGTTAATAGACCTTCTAATAAATCAGGGGTAATCGCCAAGACACCATCAACTGTTGGTCCATTGCTCTCCGCTAAAAACCAAGCTAACTGCTTAGCTGAAGTCGGCCAATCAGGCCACCAATTAGAATCCCAAAACTTCCAATTATTATCAACTAGTTTTAAAGCAGCTGGCGGATTAACAAAGCGTCTCAATCCACCTTCAGTATCATAACTACCCCCCTTGGGTATTTCTAAATTTTTAATTTTACCTTGACTTAAATCAAGCAAAGCATAACTACCAACAAAACCTCCACTAGCTCGAGCTTCGGCATTATTTTGAAAAACCAATAAATAGCGCTTATCAATCTTTTCACCTAAAATATCCAAACTAGCACCTGACCAATAAACGGTTTGCTGCAATGTCTTTTCTAAAATAACTAATTTATTTTGCCAGTCAGCTAATTGTTGTCGATAACCTTGAGGCAAAGTTACTGGATTTATTTTTTCAATAATCTGACTCAATTTTCGACTATTATTATAGGCTTGCTGACTATCTTGATTGATAGTTTTAATTGTTGTAATTAAGTTTTGTTGCGCTAAGTTCTGATTTAGATTGTCTGCTAAAACTGTCAAATCATTGCCCAATTTACCAGATAACTCACCAGCCTGGGCAATCAGTGGCGCACTAGCTGCTAAACGAGTTTGACTAGTTGGCACCACCAAAGCTAATTGCCACAACCAAGATTGAACATTACTTAAATCCTCCCTGGCTTGATTAAAGTTAGTTGAAGCTTGATCAAACTTCTCGCTGGCTGATAAAAAATCACGATTAGCCAATAACTGACCGGCTGACTTTAAATCATTTAACCCACTATTTGAGGCATTAACCACATTGGCTCTCATGCTCTGCAGATCCTGAAAATAAGCAATTAACTTAAATGGTAAAATCAATAATAAAAAAATACCCAACAAAACAGCAATCGGCTTGAGTGTTTTGGGCTTAATTAATTTAATTCTAAGTTTATGCGCTGGCTTTTTTTTAATTGCGGTAACTGTCTTTTTAACAACTGGAGCTGATTTTAAAACTGGAACTGGCTTGGCTTTAGCTAATTTGGCTTTAGTTAACTTAAATTTAGCTGACTTTATTTTAACCGATTTAACTTTGATTGGCTTTTCTTTAACTTCCTCAATTTGCTGCCTCAAATCCAATAAAAAATTAGATT
>CAZXQE010000003.1:0-10774 GCA_964643015.1 uncultured Gammaproteobacteria bacterium | reverse complement strand
GGCTTTTCTTTAACTTCCTCAATTTGCTGCCTCAAATCCAATAAAAAATTAGATTGACTTGGTTCGTCTTGACTATAAATTATATTGCTTTTATTAGGCCGCTTCATTGTTATCGAATTATTGATTATTTAATACTTTAGAGTAAAGACTCTGAACTTGCTTAGCGCAATTTTGCCAACTATATTTTTTGATTTGCTGATAACCAGCTGTAATTAATTTTTGACGCTCTTCGTCGTTGCTAACAGCAATTTCTAGCTGCTGAAAAAATGAATCTACTTGATTGTCTTCAAAATAAAGAGCTGCTTCACCAAGAATCTCCGGCAAACAAGAACTATTACTAGATAAAACTGGACAACCATAACTCATTGCTTCCAGTGGCGGCAAGCCAAAACCTTCATACCTAGAAGGAAAAACATATAAACTAGCTTGACGATACAACTGCCCTAGCTCATTATCAGCCACAAAACCAGTTAATTTTACCGGGGATCCCTGAGGCCAATACTGGGCAATCAATCTTGCTAACCGTTCATAAAAAAAGCTACTGCCACCAACCAAAACTAATTGATAATTTTGATTCTTTTGCCACCATTGATAAAAATTGGTTACCAGCCATTCTAAATTTTTATGAGGGTAAGCATTACCAACATATAAAAGATACTTCGCTGTTATATTATAGCGCAAAAGCAAAGTCTTGTCAGCTGATATTTGAAGTTTATTCTGGCTATTAGCTAAATCAGTAAAGCCATTATAAATCATGGTTATTTTCTCGGCTGGAACTTTAAATTGATTAACAATGTCGTCCTTAGTAAACCGAGAAATAGCAATAACTTGCTTGGCCTGATGAACTGCTCTCCTGATCACTAAACGATAAGCTAAATTTTTTAACCAATACATTACTGCCGGCAAAGTACTGGCTCGACGGCTAGGAAATTTGGTTAAAATCAAATCATGAATAGTTACTATCAGCGGGCAAGGACAAATCATTGGCGCATTAAAATGAGGTACATGCAGTAAATCTAGTCGATATTTTTTAATTAATTTTGGCTAAACTAGTTGTTCGGCCAAAGTATACCAGCGCTCTTTCACTACCACTTTAGTAACGTTAGCTTGCTCAAGCTGACAATCATTAAAACTTTGCGGACTTAAAAACAAAATATAATCGTTACTTAAATCTTGGCCAACAATTAAATCAGTTATTTCTTGAATATAACGACCCAGCCCAGCCCCGGTCGGACCATACAAACGAGCATCAATACCAATAACTTTTCTATTGTTTTTTATCTTGTCGTTCATTGCTTTGTTCTATTTTAACTAAACGATACAGAGTAAATTTACCTTCAGACCAAACCTCTTGCAATTGATAACCAAACGGTGGCAAGCGTCTTTCATTTAAATATTGAAAATCTCGTTCATTGAAACGAAAATTAAAATAATATAACGGTTGTTTCTTTAAAATTTGAGCATAGTAGCGATTCATATTATCATCATCAAATAAACCAACAATAACTTGGCGTTCAGGAAAAAATAACTTATCTTGATATTTGGTAATAATAATACTATTGTCCTCGGTCTTGATTAAAACACCTTGTAACAAACGATAATCTTCAATTTGGCGTTGGCCAGTATAAAGGAGCCCCTCTTCCGAACCAATAGCGACAAAACGTAAATTATAAAAACTAATAATAGCCACAATACTAATAATCACTGTTCGCGCTACTTGTTTTCGAAACAAAAAACGGACAATCATTCTCAGGGCCTCAGCCGCCCAAGGCAGTGCACCAAAATAAATTGGTAGCCAATAACGAGTATAAGAATTGCCAATAGTAAATCGACTAGGATCAGGATTATCATTAAACTTCCAACTACCATAATAAATAATCAGAAAAGCCGAAGCTAAACACCAGCTAATCAAAAATAACCAACGATCTTTTGACCATTGCCGACGGTTGATTATAAAAAGAAAAACACCACTAGCTGCTAAAACCATCAACCAAGGAAACATCTCGATGGCATAGTGATAAAAAACAACGGCTGATTGTTTGGGCCAAAAACCAAAATAAAAAATTGTATCTTTTAGGGTATCTAATTTATCAATAATTACCGAACCATTAGCTAAACTCTGCCAACTAAATAAACCTAAGCTAGTCTGGCTAATAGTGTTAACTGAATTGGTCATTGCCGGATAACCACCGCCATACCAGCTACCATGAAGTCTTAAATTCCAAGCAGCCATCGGAACCATGGCTACGCCTAGCCAAGTTAACCACCACAACCAACGATACCAACCAATTTCTTTAAAATAAGTTATTACAATTAATACCAATAACGGCCCTAGCCATAATAATTCCGAAGTTCTAGTAGCAATAGCCCAGCCAAAAGCTAAGCCAGAAATTGCTAAAGCAACTAAAGAAAAACAACGACATTTTTTACTCTTTATTAAATCACGCCGCCGCTCGAGCGCTCGAAAACCAAAATAAGTGCCAATAATAATTGAACTTAAAAATAGCACATTATGAAACATGCTCTTAGCGCTATAATAAACAAAAACTGGAAAAGTTGCGGCCAGTGTTGCTGCAACTACGCCAGTTGATTGATTAAAAACACGCTTAATTAAACCAAAGAAAAACCACAATCCCAAAACACCAATTATTGGCGTAATGAACGGCAAAACTTCAATCACTAATAATCGAGCAATTGTCCCATAAAGAATTGGTAGCCCCAAAAAACTAACTGGCAATAATTGACTACCTTCATTTTTGAAACTACGCGGCCGCACAATCTCAGCGGCCGGTAAATCTACACCATTATCTGAAATAAACTGACCAGTCTCAGAATAAAGCTTGCTAAAGTAATAATTAGCAGCCTCATCTGGAGCTGACCATTTGACAAAACCAGCTTGCTGGATACAATATTGATAAGTACTAGTGGCAGTAAAAAATAAACTACCAATAACTATCAAATATGCGACGGTCAAAATTGTTACATTGCTAAACTTAAACAATCGAGCCATGAAATTGAAATCAAAAATAAATTTTTCGACCGATCCCTTACTAATAATTACCTTAGCTAGCCTTTTAGGCTCTGTTTTTTATTGGCTTATCGGCTTGAATTTTTTCGGTCGAATAATGACTGTTCTTGGAATTGCCATTATTTATTTTATTATATACCGAAATAGGTCGCTTAGCCAAGCCAAAACATTAAATTATCGCCGCCTAAACTGGCCTAATTTATTGTTGCTAATTTTACTGTTTTTTTCTGGTTTTTATCTCTATTTTCGTCGCAGCCAGTTACCACTGCAAACACCTTGGTCAGAAGTCGATTTTTTATTTTGGCTCGTTTACGGTTTAATTGCTTTAGGAGGCTTGCTACTTAATCGTTCTAAATATCAATTAGCATCCTTCAATATCAAACTATGGTGGTTAATAACTTTTGGCATTGCTAGCTTTGTTTATTTTTCTAGCTTTGGCTTTGATCCTTTTGTTCATCAAGCCACAGAAAAAACTATTGCTAGCCAAGGAGTTATTGAACCTAAAACACCTTATTACATTGGACAATACTCTCTAGTAATTCTCATTAATTGGTTAACCAAAATTGATATCAGCCTGATTGAAAGATGGCTTTTACCAATTTTAATTGCTTTTTTCTTACCAACTTTAATTATTGACTGGTTTAAAGCCAATAACATTGAAATTACTAAAAACAAGGCAATCATCTGGCTACTACCACTTTTAGGTTGGCCAATTTTTATTGTAACCAATCCTCAAAATTTAGCTTATTTTTTTCTATTAAACACTGCTTTACTAGCAACTACTCCAACAAAAAATAAACTATTAATCTGGTTAACCGCCCTAGCTAGCGCTGCTTGTCAACCATTGGCTGGATTGCCAGCCCTGACTATCGCCATTTTAAAAACCAATCAAGAAATTAATTATTCTAAAAAGATAAAAAAACTTATAACATTGGGCGGGCTAAGTTTAACCACTCTGCTCTTACCACTTTCTTTTTGGTATGCCAACTGGCAGCAAACTAAATCTTGGTCACTCAACTTACCACCACTAAAAGAATTATTTGATTGGCTAACCAACTTCATCAGCTGGTCTAATCTCTGGCCCAACCAAGAAAATATCTGGCTCAATTTTATTTATAGCTGGCAATCTTGGCAAAAAATAATTATTATTTTGCTAATCATTATTGGTTATAAAATTGCTAAAAAAAACCATCTCAATTTTACAAAAATCACTATTTTAACTAGTCTAGCCATAATAACCTCACTCATTTTAACCAGTTTCATTCCTTTTAGCTTTTTAATCGACTACGAAAAATATAATTATTTATTACGTTTTCTCTGGATCTTGCTAATCGTTAACCTACCCTTAATTCTTTTAGCCTTAACTAATCTAAATAATGCTTGGTTGCAGAAAAAAAATTACCTATTAATCGGCTCAACCAGTTTAGTTCTAAGTATTTTACTAACCTTTAGTCTTTATCTTAATTATCCTCGCCTTGATAATTACTCCAATGCTAAAGGTTTGTCGGTTGGTGCTGCTGACTTAGCAGCCGTTATTTGGATTGAAGAAAATGCCAAAGAAGATTATTTAGTTTTAGCCAATCAACAAGTTAGTGCTGCTGCCCTGGGCCAATATGGTTTTTATCCCGGTCAACATTCTCGTTACTTAAAAGACTCTTTTTTCTATTATCCCATACCCACCTCTGGTCTACTTTATAGTTATTACTTAAAAATGGTTAACGATTATCCTAGTCGTGATACTATAAAAAAAGCCGCCGAATTGGCGGGAGTTAATGAAGCTTATTTAGTTCTGAATAAGTATTGGTACGGCTTTGAAAAATTAATTAATGAAGCTAAAACCGAAGCTGACTCAATGATGGAAATCAACAACCAACAAACCGTTATCTTTACTTATTACTTTGATTAATATTATTTAGAATATTATTTAAATATTCTTGTGGTTTAATTACAACCTCCTGATTCATGCAGGGCCACAACTCTTCTTTTTTTATCTTCTGACTAATTTCTTGCCAAACTTGAAACAAGCTATCTAGGTTACCAGTCTCAAAAGACAAAAAGCCCAAGCGCTTAGCTAATTCTCCACTACCACCATGGTTAGAAGCAATAGCTAAACAACCATTAGTTGCTGCCTCAATTAAAATTGTCGGCCAATTTTCATAACAAAAAGATGGTGCAATTAGAATATCGGCTTGCTTAAAATAACTAGCCACTTTTGCTGAATCGACTCGACCAACCACTTCTAGATTTTGATCGGTTTGTGTCAAAGCTTTAATTTCATTTTCAGCTTGTCCGCCACCAACAATTATCAGCTTAACTTGCTCTGAATTATTTTCTACTAATCGTTGATTAAACTTAGACCAATTTTTAGCCAACCAAACAATCCCTTTGGCTTGGTTTAACTGACCAACAAATAAAGCTGTCTTCAATTGTTTTGGTTGATTATAGTTCTGTGGCAAATTATCTTCATTAGCATTGGCTAGTCTTAACCATTTATTCTCTCTAAGCCATCTCCTCTTTTGATGATAATCAATTAGCCACTCAGAAGGACTAATTAATAGCTTAGCATAACCCAACCAACTAGCGGTTAAGCGTTGGTAAGCAATCGCTGCTAGACTATTAAACTGCTGTTCTTGCCCGAAAATCATTAGGCCGCTAGGATGAAGATATTGCAGATCATGAATAATTTGAACACTTTTTATACCTAGACGCCAACAACAAAAATGAAGACTATAACCAAGGCCAGTTAAATTATTAGCCACTACTAAATCTGGTTTAAACTCTAGCAATAATCTAGCCCAACGCCCCATAAACCTTACTCCCAAGCAATCTGACAAATGCCATAATAATCTTCGAAGCCAGGACATTGAAGACAGCCGATAATAGCTGCTCGGCCAAAAAACGGTTTCGAAATTACCATCCGAAGTCAAAGGCTCTTCTGTTTGATTTTTTTTATCAGGACAAAGAGCTACAATTTTAATTTCATGGCCAGCCTTCTGCCAATCTTCGGCTAAGCGCTTAATCACCACCTCAGCTCCGCCGCGTTGATAAGGAAAAAAAACATTGTTGGCAATAATTATTTTCATCTTTATTTTAAGTAAATAGCTGGTAATTCACTCGGCTGATTAGCTGAAAATCTAGAAACCGCCCGCTCTCTTCCAGCTTGACTCATGGTTAGTCTTAAATCTTTATTAGATAAAAGACTAATTATTTTTTCAACTAAATCATCGACTTCGCTTGGCTTAATTAATAAGCCACACTTATCATCAATCACCTTTCTAACTCCTGGCAAATCAGCAGCGATACATGGCAAACCACTAGCCATTGCTTCTAAGAGTACCAACCCAAAAGCCTCACAACGATTAATCGATGGCAAAACAAAAATATCAGCTAGCTGATAATATCGTGGTAATTCACCTGAACTAACTCGACCAGCAAAAAAAACTTTATCTGCAATTCCTAAATTAACCGCCAGTGTCTGATATGATTCTCTTAAATCACCGTCACCAACAATAATTAATTGCCAGTCTGACTGATATTTTGAACTAATTTGAGCCAAAGCTTGAAGTAAAATATCAACCCCTTTAAAATAATGAGCCTTGTCTAGTCCACCAACCATTAACAAAGTTGGAATATCTTTATTAAAACCAATTTTTTCAAGCAATTTAATATCTTTACTGCCTAGGCAAAACCTCAGAGTATCAACTCTAAACGGTATTTCTATTACTCTGTCGCTCGAAATAGCTTTTAGCTGGCCAGCGGCTGAATTTTCCCAATAATCAAGCGAAGCGCAAGTTACTACCTCGGCCATCTCTAGTAATTTAGCCAAAAATAATTTACGAAAAATATTAAAAATAATTCCCCGCCAACCACTAGCTTGCGGATCCATATGATAATGGATAAACAGCCTGGTTTTAGGATATCTTTTCTTTAAAAAATAAACCAAACTGTCAGTGCCATAAAACGGATAATGAAGATGAATAATATCAGCTGTTTTCCAGATACTGGTTAACCCTCGCATGATTGCTGCATTACCAAAACTCAACCAACTAGGGAGCCTAACTATTTCATATTTTCCCTCAGTTGGATAATCAACTGTTTTCTGACCATAACTAGGACAGACAACAGTAATTTTAAAATCCGGTTGAGTCTCAGCTAACCGATTAACGATTTCTTCCGTTGTATGTCCCATGCCGCCAGGATATGGCGCATAAGTACAAATAAGATGAACTATTTTCATTTATTTTATTCATCTCTATCCTCTTGATTACCAACCAAAGGATTTTGCTTCGCCATTAAACTAACTAATTTTGTTAATTGCCGCTCGTATTTTTCTAACTTAATCCGCATTCGGAAAATAAAATAAAAACAAACTGCCACGCCAACATAAAGTAAAACATCAATACCACTACCAGAAAAACCCAATTTAGCTACTAAGCTATCAATCTGGCTAAGCGATAAGACTGCTAGCGCTGAAAATAACCAAAACAACAACCAGAAACTAAATTCTAACCAGCTAATTCTTCGTTGCCTCTGCTGCCACAGTAGTTTAATCAAGAAAAAACCAATCAACAATAAAGCCAATATTTTCTGCAACATATTATTTTATCAATTTATCTAAAAATAAATCCTTAATAATCCTTAAACCGCCAGACATTCGTTGACCAAATTCATTATAACGAACTGTGACGCCAACTTCCTTATATCTTATTTTATTTTTTTTAGTTAGCCATAAAATTTCGGAACAATGTGCCATTTTATCTTGTCGCCAATCTAGTTTTCGAGCAGCCTTAGCTGATAAAATACGAAAACCGTTTTGTGGATCATCAAATTTAACTCCCAAGAAAAAACGATTAAACAATCTAGCCAGTGGTAAAATCAAGCGTTTTTTAAGTGGTGGCAAATTGTGCTCTTTATCTAAAAAACGAGAACCAAAGATCGCCTCTACTTCACTAGCAATAACTGGCTGAGCTGCTTCCAGTATTTCATCAGCTACAAATTGGCCATCAGCATCAAAATGAACAATGATTTCAGCGCCATTTTCTAGAGCATATTGAGTGCCCGTTCTTAGAGCTGCTCCTTGTCCGCGATTAATTGGATGCCTTAAAACCAAGGCTCCATTTGCTAAAGCTACTTTTGCTGTCTGATCTTTCGAGCCATCATCAACGACAATAACATCTTCTATCCATTTTTTAACAGAAGTAACAACCGCACCGATATTCTTTTCTTCATTCCAGGCCGGAATAACACAGACAATTTTCATAATTACCAAACAGTTGGAATCTTTTTAAGTGATTTACTGGAACGTAAATTTTCAATTGTTTTATCAAGGCCATGATCCAAACTAACCACTGGCATCCAGCCAAGTTGCTCACGAGCCAATCTAGTGTCAGGCAAATTGAGCTGTGACATAAATAACAACTGATCACTATAAGTAATTTGAGAACTAGAGCCAGTTTTTTCGATAATCTTGGCCGCTACCTCGGCAATTTTTAAATCAGCCTCAGAACCAATATTAATTGGCCCTGCTAGTTCACTTTGCATTAATTTAATCACACCATCAATAGCATCAGAAATATAACAAAGTGACGAAGAAAAATTACTATCACCCGTTATAACAAGCTCCTTATTATCTAAAGCATTAATAATAAAATCAGGAATCATGTGACCTTGATTAATTGGCAATCGTGGCCCATAAATTCTAAACAATCTAACGATCTTAGCATCAAGACTATGAACTTGTCTGTAAGTATTGACCATGGTTTCAGCAAAACGCTTACCTTCATCGTAGCAAGCACGATCAGATAATTGATCAACTAAACCCAGATCACTTTCTAAAACTTTTCCAGTTTGTCGCTCAGGATTGTGACCATAGACAACTGAAGAAGAAAAATGCATTAATTTAGCTTGGTACTGGCGAGCTAGTTCTAGTACTTGAAAAACGGCCGCTGAATTAGCTGATAAATTAGCTAAACGATTGTCCATAAAATCTACCGGAGACATTGGACAGGCTAAATTATAAATCTCCTGAATGCCTTGGAATTTAATCTTAAATCTTTCTAATTCTGGAAAAAGAGACAAGTCTAAGGGCAAAGACATGTCGTGGCGGATAAAAATAAAATCCGGATTAGATAACAAGTGGTCAATGTTCATTTCATTACCACTAGAAAAATTATCAATACAAATAATTTTACTAGTTTTAATAAGTTCATCACAAAGATGAGAACCAATAAAACCAGCTCCACCCGTTACTAAAATATTTTTCTTATCAAAAATCTTTTGCACCAACATAAAAGTATTAATTAAAATATTGTTTACTTAAATTAAGTGGACTAGCTTTAATCCCGCCCAAAAAAGATTGATTATAAGCATACCACGACTCACGCAGTTCTCCTAAGGCATTAAAAGCTCTGATCTGCGGGGCTCCACCAGTGCCAGCCGCGGCAACAATCTCTGGCAATCCATCATTATTTAAATCACTCATACTAACTGAAACCCCCAATTGAAAATTACTATTAAAAGCTTGAAAAGCATTAACTCGGCGACCATTACTTCTAAAAATTCTAATTTCTGGCGAACGACCGGCTCCTGGAGCAACAATTATTTCCGCCTGATTGGCTTTAGCCCCATAATCAATATTACCAACCGCTACTTGAACGCCGCCACGAAAATTATTTTCATAAGCCATAAACTGGCCTTTAAGTTTACCCTGGCCACTAAAAATGCGGACATGCGGACCACCGTTAGAACCAGCTCCGGTTACAATTTCAGCCAAACCATCGCCATCAATATCGCCAACAGCTAGATTAACACCGCCACGAAAGCCAATAGCATAGGGTTTAAATTTATACTTTAAAACGCCTTGTGCACTAAAAATCCTAACTTCACTGCTGACACCAGCTCCAGTCGCCACAATAATTTCACCAGCTTTGTCACTGTCGACATTACCAACTGCTACCCGAAGACCAGCATTAAAACTTTTATTCCAAGCAATAAATTGCCCCACTAGTTTTCCTTGATAATTAAAAATCTTAACAGCTGACTGACCACCCTTATCTGGAACAGCAACAATTTCTGGAGAGCCATCATTATCCAAATCACCACTAGCTACATTAATACCAGCTGGAAAATTAATACCAAAAGCATAAAATTCACTAATTTTTTTACCCTTAGTATCTAAAATTTTAATTGGCTGACTGCTAGAAGCCGCTGGAGCAACAATAATTCGACTAACCTTATCATTAAGCTGCAGAGAAACATCATTAATGGCTGAGGCAACATTAAGTCGCCCTCGTCCCATTTGGCCTAAATAGTCCATATTTAGACGCGCAATGTCATCAGCATTATTAAGTAGGGCTTTAACTATTTGATCACGGGTTAAACTTGGATTTTGCTGCAAAAGTAAAGCAACCGCCCCGCTAACCATTGGCACTGAAACTGAAGTTCCTGACCAATAGCCATCATAATATTTATCAAAAATCTGCCCATCGATTTGCTGATTGGGCGCATAAACAACAGTACTATAAACACTAACCCCTGGAGCAGCAATATCAACACAGCGCGATCCATAGCTGGAAAAATTGGTTTTTTGATCTAGGGCATCAGTTGAGGCAACACCAATTACCATATTTTTGTCGCCATCATGACAAGCTGGATACATTGGTAACTTATCTAATGAATGACCGTAACCACCTGATTCTTCATTACCAGCGGCCGCTACAACAATAACGCCAGCCTTGTAGGCTCTTT
>CAZXQE010000002.1:0-23621 GCA_964643015.1 uncultured Gammaproteobacteria bacterium | reverse complement strand
CGCATGACGGAACGTTTGTTGTTCAAGGCGCACAATATCAAATTGATCATCAATATTGGTGCCTAAAGCAATAACCATGCTCTTAATTTCGTTGTTTTCTAGCATTTTATCTAGACGGGCTCGTTCGACATTCAAAATTTTACCGCGTAAAGGTAAAATTGCTTGAAAGCGGCGATCGCGACCTTGTTTAGCACTGCCACCAGCACTATCTCCCTCAACAATAAACAATTCACAATCCTCAGCTTTGCGGCTAGAACAATCAGCTAGTTTACCAGGTAAGGTAGCACCGTCTAGAGCGCTTTTACGTAAAATAGCTGTTCGAGCAGTTCGGGCGGCAATACGAGCTTGAGCTGACAGAAAACATTTAGCAATAATCTGTTCAGCTTCCTTGGGATGTTCTTCTAAAAAAATACTCAAGGCTTCACTGCAGACCTGCTCGACACAACCTTTAATTTCAGCGTTACCAAGCTTGCCTTTAGTTTGACCTTCAAATTGTGGATTAGGTAGCTTAACGCTGATAATAGAGACTAAACCTTCACGGACATCGTCGCCGGTTAGATTTTCATCTTTTTCTTTTAAAAGATTTTTAGCGCGAGCGTAGTTATTCAAAACACGAGTTAAAGCAGTGCGAAAGCCAACTAGGTGAGTACCACCTTCGGGGTTAATAATGTTATTGGCAAAAGCTAAGACGGTTTCATTGTAGCCGTCGTTATATTGGAGAGCGATTTCAACTTTGTTTTCTTCTAGCTCCTTTTCAATATAAAAAACAGTCTCGTTTTTAACTTGATTATTACGATTCAAACTACGAATATAAGAACGGATACCGCCTTCAAAATAAAAAGTATAATCCTTTTGGCAATGTTTAGGGCGACGATCGTGTAATTTGTCTTTAACGCCTTTAGTTAAATAGGTTTGTTGCCGGAAGTGATCTAAAATAGTACCCCATTTAAAATCAGTAGTATCAAAAATAGTACCATCTGGTTTAAAGGTAATTGTGGTTCCATGACGATCCGGGTCAGTTTTACCAACTTTTTTAACTGGTCCCATTGGTTTGCCACATTCGTATTCTTGTTCCCAAATAGCGCCGTCACGATAAACAGTGGCCTTAAGGTAGGTGCTTAAAGCATTAACAACAGAAACGCCGACACCATGAAGACCGCCGGAAATTTTGTAACCGCTGCCACCAAATTTACCACCAGCGTGAAGCTTGGTCATGACAGTCTCTAAAGCAGAAACGCCAGTTACTTTATGAATATCAACTGGAATACCACGACCATTGTCGCAAACTTCAACCATGCCGTTGTCAAGCAGGGTTATTTCGACATAGTCAGCATAATTAGCCATGACTTCATCGAAGCTATTGTCGGCTACTTCCCAAATTAAATGATGAAGACCAGTGGCTGAAGTAGAGCCAATATACATGCCCGGACGTTTGCGGACTGGTTCAAGGCCTTCAAGGACAGTAATCGCTTCAGCACTGTATTCAGCAGTTGCTTGTTGAAAATTCTTGTTCATAACAGTAATTGATAAAAAAGATAGCCAGAAGGCTAATAATGTGACCTTAGTATTTTAGCAAGAAAAACTAGGCTTGGCAAGGAAAAAGAGTCTTTTTTGGCTTGTTTTACTTTGGTTTAATTGGTATACTTAAGGTAGTTTTTAAGCTAGTAATAATTAATAAAAAAGGCTTGTGCGAAAGAATCTTTTTAATAATCGTCTCGATGAAGCCAGTCGAGTTTTGGCTGGTCAACAACACAAAAAAATTCGGTTTAATACTACCGGAGAAACTTGGCTATGGATTGGTTCTTGCTTGCTGTCGTTAATTTTTGTTATTGTAATTTCTAAAATAATTGCTTTTTGGAATTACCAACCAACTCCAAAGAAAATTAACCGTCCAATAGCTACTAAAACCGAGCCGGCGATCATTGAGGTTTTGCCGGGTAGTCAAGAAATTAGTACTAGCTCTAACGTTAAAATTGATCCAGATTTTCAAGCGGATAAGCTTATTTTCAGTCAGATTTATCAGGCACCAACTTCTAGCTATAGTCTTGATATTTTAGCCAATCGAGGGCAAGTACCTTTATTGCCAGTTAATATTAAAAGTGAAGCGGTTAATTATCATGAAGTTAAGCGTCACTATAATCTAGAGCCACTGATTAATAATTTAAATCAACAGGGCTCAGCAATTGTGGCTAATCCATTTGAGTCGGCTGAACAAGATTTTTTTGCTTTTTATCAAGCAGCCAAAAATGATAAATGGCCATTGATTTTAACGACTGATTTTTTATTTTATTACTATCAAAATAATGTTAAGGAAGTTTATAAATCACTAGAAGGTGGTTTTTATGATAGTTTATGGCAAATAAGCAATAGCTTGTTTGAATTATCAAATCGGCGCTACCAGAATTTACTCCGCCAAGGAGTGGCGGGGAATGATCCTATTTTAGAAGCTTATCGTTTGAATACTCAATATTGGGCAGTGGCTTTAAAGTTGTTGGTGCCAAAAGAAAATCAGATCAAACAAGATAATTTAAGCGTTTCGACAATAGTTTTTCGCAAGGGTGATGATCAGCTTTATAAAATGCCAGCTTTAAGCACCGATTTGGCACGAGAGGTTGATCAAGAGGTTGCTTTGATTAATAAAGCAAAAACTAAAGAGTTATCACCATTATTTGGCCAGTCTTTTGATTATAATTTTTTCAAGCCAGCAGCTGATTATCAATCAGGTGGCCGATTGGCTAATTTTTATTTAGCAAGTTTATGGTTAAGACGGCCATGGCCAATTAATTATCGTGATCAAAATTGTCAGCAGTGTTCCCTGGATAAAGATGATTGGCGGATTAATTTTTTAGCTGCCAATATTTTAGCTCGTGATTTATCGAGTGATCAAGGTTTTAAAAATTATTGGGCTAAAATTTATAAAACCATGAGTTTTTTTAGTGGTTTGCGTAATGAGCTTTCCTATGTTCATTATGTTGATGCTCAAAAAAATATTTTAAAAGAACAAACAATTGAACAAGCTATTGCTCAGGATAAAGATTGGGAAATTAATGTTTTAGATAAAATTCAAGCACAAATTAATAAAAATAATTTTCCGAGTAGTGAGGGTGGTTTTGATCGTCGTGATAGCAAACAGCAACCAAATATTGGTTTACGAGTTTTGCAGGATGGTTATTGGCCAGGTCAACAATTAGCTTGGTCTCAAATTTATCCCAAGTTAGATAGCTATATTGCTAATCAAGAAGCAAAGGATTGGCAAACCAATCAATTTTGGTCAAGTGTGGCCACTTTAAAAACTTGGTTAGCTAAGACTTTGGCAGTTGATCAAAAATGGAATCGGCCAAATTGGTGGCGAGGACAACAACTAGCAACAGCTAAATTCTATTTAATTAATTGGTTATTACCATTTGATCAAGTTGCTAATAGTTTGTTAGGCGGTAATTTGACGCAAAATGGCAATCAAAACGATGTTTTAATTTCTTTGGACACCAATGCCTTACCAGCAATTGACAACCAAGTCGCAACCGCTAAAATGTTGAAGACCGCTTTAATTAAGTTGCAAATAAATAATTCAATTTCAGAACAAAAATTATTAGAAGTAATTGATAATTTAACGATTATTCGTGATTTAGCAATTAAACAAGCTAATGGTCAAGTGTTTAGCCAAGAAGAAATTGTTTGGTTGAACACGTTTTTACAGCGTAATGTTTTGCAGGCAGGTAGTAAAAATTTAATTAATTATTTTGACAATAAACCACTGCAGGTTTTGCAGTCTCGAATTGAAGTGCGCAATTATGGTGGTCAACCTAATTTGTTTATTGGACCAATACTTAAGCCGTAAATCAAAGAATAGCCTATCTTTATGACTGAAAATAAAAAAGGTAATAATTTTTTACCAGATCAATTAGAACCCAGCGGGGTTTCATTAAAAAAGCTTCATTTTGGATTATGGTACATGCGTAATCGTCGTTTATTTTTTAGTCTGGTGGTTGCTTTTTTATTGATAGTAGCGGTTAGCGGTTGGGTCTATAGTTTTTATGGCCTGGGGCGTTATTTTATTTTTGATCAAATAAATGATCAACAGTCAATCAGAGAAATGGCTGAAACAAGTGTTAATTTATTGGCTGGACGCAATAATCAGCCTTTGGAAATTAGTCCAGTTAAAGTTTTGGGATCTGAGCAAAATGATTTTGTAGCCGAAATTAACAATCCTAATGAGCGAACGGCTGTTTATTTTAACTATTCATTCCAAGCTAATGGCGAAACAATTGTCCAAAAGAAAGGCTTTGTTTTACCTGGCCAGAAACGTTATTTAGTGGCTTTAGATCAAAAAAAACCAGCCGGAGCTAACGTGGAATTGGCAATCAATCAGGCACGTTGGCAGAAGCTAAATGCTCGAGAAATTCCAAATTGGCCTCAATTTTTACAAGAACGTAATAATTTAGTGATTAGTGATCAGCAAATTAGTTCAACAGCTTCCACTAACCAATCAATTGTTCGTGTTAAATTTAATTTAAACAATCGAACCGCTTATGGTTATTGGTCAGTACCAGTTGTTTTATTAGCCTATCAGGGTGATAATTTAGTAGGGGTTAATGAATTAATCTTAAGTAAATTGAAGTCGGGCGAAACTAGAACCATTAATTTTACTTGGCCAAATTTAAAGAATGCCAATCGCTTGGAAGTTTTTACTAATATTGACTATTTAGATGATAGCAATTATTTGCCGCTAGATTAGTTTTATGAAGTTTAATTTTGGTCAGTATTGGCGGCGAGTTGATTGGCTTTTAGCGGCGGCTTTGGCATTACTTTTGGCAGTTGGTTTGACTGAAATATATGGCGTTTCCTTGGGCCGGGGCGGTGTTAGTTTGCTGGCTTTTCGCAAGCAGATTATTTTTACCGTTGTCGGTTTGACTGGCTGGTTGGCTTTGTCTTTTTCTGACTATCATCGCTGGCGGAGTTACGCTAACTATCTATATGGGTTAGCGATAATCCTGCTAGTTAGTGTTTTATTTTTCGGTAGCTCCATTAATGGCACTAAAGGCTGGTTTAATCTTTTTGGCATGGGTATTCAGCCAGTTGAGTTAGTTAAAATTATTTTAATTATTTATTTGTCGAGTTTTTTTTCGAGTCGAACCATCAGAACTGACCAAACTAAAAATTTAATCAAAAGCGGCTTAGCAACAGTGGTTTTGATGATTTTAGTTTTACTGCAGCCAGATTTTGGTTCAGCTTTGTTGCTTGGCGCGATTTGGCTAATTTATATTTTACTACTAGGTTTTGATCGTAAATATTTATTAGGGCTGGTTATTTTGGGTTTTGTTGGCGCACTTGGTGCTTGGTTATTTTTATTTACGGATATTCAAAAAAATCGAGTTCGCTCTTTTGTTGATCCCAAGCAGGCGGCCTTGGGTCAAAGTTATAATATTAATCAAGCCATGATTGCGGTTGGTTCAGGGCGATTATTGGGGCGGGGGGTTGGCTTTGGTTCACAGACCCAGTTGAAGTTTTTACCAGAAGCCCAGACTGATTTTATTTTTGCCGTTATTGCCGAGGAACGAGGCTTTTTAGGGACAGGTTTAGTTTTGGTGTTATTTGGTTTAATTATCTATCGGTCACTGAATATTTTGCCTAAAGTTAAGGATGATTTCGGTAGTTTGGTGGTGGTTGGCGGTGTTGGATTAATTGCTATTGAAGTGTTTGTTAATATTGGTATGAATATTGGTATTTTGCCGGTGGTTGGTATTGCTTTACCTTTAGTTAGTTATGGCGGTAGTTCGTTAGTCTCTAGTTTACTTTTACTCGGATTAGTAAATAGTGTTATTGTTCGAGCTAGGAATTAGCGAGGTAATTGACAAAACCTAAGCGATTAATTATACTAGCTAATGCGATTAACTCTTAAGTTAAGTATTTTTTTGTTATGAAAAGCGAATTGAAGTTAGCAGCCGTCACTCGTCAACCAGGTCGGCAAGCTTTGCGCCAGTTGCGCGTTGAAGGTTTTATCCCAGCAGTTGTTTACGGTCCTAAGACTGAAAATTTGCATATCCAAATTAAAAAGAATGAGGCCCTAAAGCTATACGAAAAAGCTGGAGAGTCTAGTTTGATTACTTTGGTTATTGATGGTAAAGATGAAAGACAAGTAATTATTAAAGACATTGCCCAAACTAATGTTAAAAGCCAGTTGATTCATATGGATTTTTTCCAAGTTGATATGGCAGAAAAAGTTACTACTGAAGTTGAGCTTAACTTTATTGGTGAAGCTCCAGTTGTTAAGGGTTTAGGTGGTGTTATTGTTCGAAATTTTGACGCTGTTGAAATTGAATGTTTGCCACAAGATTTAATTAATGAACTAGATGTTGATTTGTCTATTTTAGCTAATTTTGATGATCACATTACTTTTGCCGATTTGAAATTGCCAAAAGGTGTTGCGTTGTCATCTCGTCATGAATTAAATGAAATTATTGTTGCTGCTGAAGAACCACGAGCAGTGGCAGTTGAAAATGCAGCTGTTGAAGAAAGTAAGCCTGAAGCCGAAGCCAAAAAGGAATAATAAAGTCAAAAGAGAATATAAAAAGACCCAGCCGTAAGGTTGGGTCTTTTAATTGTGCCAATAACCAAAACGTTGGCGGCCGGTGAGGTCTACGTAGGCTTGTTGCCAGATTAGACCGCCGACTGAAAGCAGGCTTTCAAGAGTGGCTACTTGGTCAATTCGGCTTTCGGTGAGTAGATGAATTTTTTGTTCAGGGTGGTTAGCTATAAAAATGGGCAGCTCCCGGGCTAACTTGGAAAAAAGCGCTAGCCCGTCAATACCGGAAACTAAAGCTGATTTTGGTTCAAAGCGCAGTTCCTGAAAATTATTTTGATAATCTTTAGGGTCAAGGTAAGGTAAATTGGCGACGATAACTAGATTTTTATATTTTTTTAATTCAGGCTCATTTAGCCATGGCTCTAAAAGTGAACCTTGACGCCAGTCGATATTGGCGGATAAGGCTTTGGCATTATGCTGGGTTATTTTTAAAGCTGGCAAGCTGATATCGGAAGCGCCATAATAGTTATTTGATCCGAGCTCTAAAGCTAAGCTAATAGCTAGACAGCCTGAGCCAGTGCCAAGATCGATCCAGGCAGTCGGTTCGGTAAAGGTTTTGTTTAAATCTTTAGCAATATCAATTAAGCATTCACTTTCTGGGCGAGGAATTAGGGTGTGTTTGTTTACTTTAAAAGTTCGTCCATAAAAATCTTGTTGGCCAATTAAGTAAGCCAAAGGGTAACCTAAAGCGAGTTTTTTTACAGCTTGGCGCAAACGAAACCATTGACCAAGTGTCAGTTGGCACTTAGGCTCACTAGCGATTTGATGGGGAGAACAGTTTAAGATAAAAGCCAATAGCCAATTAGCCAGACTGGATTGAGTTTGGCTTAGTGGCCAGGCAGTCTTGAGCCAAGCTTTAACTTCGGTAATGGTTGGCTTACTGAGCAGTTTCTTTTGCCAATTGCTTGGCATATTGTTGGAGTTTTTGAATTATTTGGTCGACTTCGCCATCCATAATACGGTCAATCGAGTGCCAAGATTCTTGGAGGCGGTGGTCAGTGACGCGGTCTTGAGGAAAATTGTAGGTCCGAATTTTTTCACTGCGATCGCCATTACCAATCTGTTGACGGCGTTGGCTATCAGCTGCTTCGCGGCGTTCATCTTCAATTTTTTGCAAAAGGCGGGAACGTAAAATTTGCATGGCCTTTTCTTTATTTTGATGCTGTGATTTCTGGTCTTGGCAGCTAACTACTAAACCAGTCGGTATATGAGTGATGCGAATAGCTGAATAGGTGGTATTAACACACTGTCCACCTGGGCCAGAAGAACAAAAAGTATCGATTCTAAGTTCGTTGGCTTTAATTTCAACATCAACCTCTTCGGCTTCTGGTAACACAGCCACAGTAACGGTTGAAGTATGAACGCGGCCTTGTTTTTCGGTTTCTGGCACCCGTTGAACACGGTGAGTGCCACTTTCGTATTTTAACCAGCCAAAAACTTGCTGACCGCTAACACTAAAAGTGATTTCTTTATAACCGCCGATACCGATTAAACTGGAGTTTAAAACTTCTAATTTAAAGTTGTTATTTTCGGCAAAACGACTGTACATTCGAAAAAGTTCAGCGGCAAAGAGAGCGGCTTCGTCGCCGCCAGCGCCAGCGCGGATTTCAACAATAACATCTTTTTTATCGCGTGGGTCAGCTGGATGTAGGGCTTCGTCAAGCTTTTCAGCTAACTGAGATTTCTGTGGTAATAGTTCGGCTTTTTCGAGTTCAGCCATTTGGCTGATTTCTGGGTCAGTATTTTCAGTCAAAAGCTGGTCGATTTCAATTAGTTGTTTATCAATATTTTCTAAACGCGTGATTAAATTAACCAAATCAGCTAGTTCAGCTTGTTCTTTGGCAATTTTGCGAAATTTTTGATTATCGGCAATGATCGACTGATCATTGAGTTGATTATTGAGATCGTTTAGTTTGGCTTTAAGGTCTTCGTACATATTTTTATTAAAAAATTATCTCCCTAACCGAGCGGCTGGGAGACAATTTATAAAAAATCTATTTAGCTAAGCAGCTAATTCTTTTTCAAGAGCTTCTTTAGCAGCTTCGGCTTTAGCTTCACGAGCTTTATCGCGAGCTTCGCGTTTTTCTTTCTTATTTTTAACTTCGGCTTTAGATTCAAGCTTAGCAGCAAATTTTTCAACGCGGCGAGCAGTATCAAGCAACTTCTGTTTACCAGTATAAAAAGGGTGGCAAGCAGAACAGATTTCAGTTTTAATTTCTTCTACGGTTGAACCAGTAGTAAAAATATTGCCACAGGCGCAAATAACCTTGGCTTCAGGATAATAAGTTGGATGTAAATCTTTTTTCATACTATCTTAGACTAAAAATAAACGCCCGGACTGGCGTGGTATTGATAAGATACCACAGTCTTTTAAAAAAATCAAGAGTTATAAATAAAAACACGATACTTGACCAATTGTCAATAATCAGCTATTTTTCTAAGCACTGTTATTTGACAATAAAATAAAGAAAAAGAATCACAAAGTGAAAGGAGAAGGAAATGAAAAAAGACCAAAATTTGGCTCGAAAAATGTTGGTGTCAATCTTGAGTGTTGTGTTGATTGGCATTCTGGCTATGTCGACAATAATTATTGTCAGTGTTCGTAGCTCGTCAAAAAAACAAGCCAATCTAGCGGCTGATGAAATGTCCTACAGATATTCTTTTTTAGTGAAAGCTGAATTAGAAAAGCCACTAGAAGAAGCTCGAATTTTGTTACAGTCTTTTTTAGCGATGGTTGAGTCTAATAAGGCTGATCGAGAGTTAGCTGGCCGTTTGTTAAAACAAACAGTAGCTAGTAATGAGAATTTGATTGGGGCCTGGGTATGTTTTGAACCCAATGCCTTTGATGGTCTTGATAATAGCTATGTTAGTAGCTCTGGTCATGATAATACTGGGCGATACATTCCTTATTATTATCGCAGTGGTGAAAAGATTGCTTTAGAAGCTTTAAAAGATTATGAGACCAGTGATTATTACAAGCTGGCTAAAACAAATCAGAAGGAGACCTTAATTGATCCTTTTGATTATGAAGCTGGTGGCCAAACTTTACGTGTAATAACTTTAGCTGTGCCAATTATTAAGGCTGGAAAAGTATTGGGCGTAGTTGGCCTGGATGTAAATATTTCAAGGGTTGAAGAACTTTTAAAAGATGCCAAACCATGGGAGACCGGTTATGTAGCCATTGCCAATAACAATGGTGATTTGATTTATCACCCCAATCAAGACCTTTTAGGCAAAAATGTTGGTGAAGGGGTGCCAGAGAAAGACGAATTACTCAAAGCCATCAAGGAGGGTAAAAAATTTACTGTTGAGAAAAAATCACTCAATGGCAATTTTAAAATTAGAACAATTTTCAGTCCAATTAAAATCGGTAATTCTGAAAATCAGTGGTCCTTTGCGACGGCGGTGCCAATGAATCAGGTTATGAAAGAAGCCAATCGGTTGACTTGGTTTATTGTAGTTATCGCTTTATTGATTGTTGGTTCAATTACTATTGCTATTAGAGTCAATATTAATTATCTTATTCGCCAAATTAAGGCTATTACGGATGAAGCGGAAAAAATAATTACTGAGATTATTAAAGAAAACTATAATCTTCGGGGCGATCCAGCCAAGGTAATTATTGAATTTAGGCCGATTATTAATGGGCTTAACAAAATTATCGAAAAAATCGTGGAAAAAGTTTTCTTGTATGAATCTATTTTGGATTCAGTCTCTTGGCCAATTTCGGTGACTGACAATAATATGAATTGGATTTTTATTAATAAGGCCACTGAAAAAGTTATTGGTAAAAATCGACAAGAACTTAAAGGTAAACCGTGCAATAATTGGGGAGCTGATATTTGCAAAACTAAAAAATGTGGGATTGAAATGCTTCGAGCAGGCAAAAGCACATCTTGGTTTAAACAGCCTGGTGATGATAAGGACTATCAAGTCGATACTTCTTATTTAAAAAATCAGGCTGGTGAACAGGTTGGCCATATTGAGGTAATCCAGGATATAACGTTGGCTAATCGAGTTAAACAATATCAAGAAAATGAAGTTAGCAAATTGGCAGAAATTTTAGCTGTTATCGCTAGCGGTGATTTAACTAAAACTTACAAGATTGCTCCAGCTGATCAATACACCAGGGAAGTTCATGATATTTTCAAAGATATTGAAAAAGCTGTCGAAAATACGACTTTTAATTTAAAACAAAGCATTGAAGCAATTCAAAAGCAAGCCAATATGTTGTCGGCAGCCTCTGAGGAACTATCAGCCCAGTCAGTTCAAATGTCATCTAGTGCTGAAGAATTATCTTCTCAATCAGCTAATGTAGCCGCAGCCACTGAACAAGCTTCGACTAACTTGCAAAATGTTTCTAAAACCACTGAAGAAATAACCCAAGCAGTCTCAAATGTGGTTTCGGCGATAACTGAGATGTCAGCCACTATTCAAGAGATTAGTAAAAATACTAGTCAGTCTAGTAGTGTTGCTGGTGAGGCTAGTCAGAAATCTAGTCAAACCATGATTAGTATTGATGAATTAAAGAAAACTACCAGTGAAATTGGCAAAATTGTTAAAATGGTTGATGATATTGCCGACCAGACCAATATGTTGGCGCTTAATGCGACAATTGAAGCAGCGAGTGCTGGTGAAGCTGGTAAAGGTTTTGCTGTGGTAGCTAATGAAGTTAAGGAATTGGCTAAACAAACCAGTGAAGCGACTGGCCGAATTGCTGGTCAGATTGAAAGTATGACTACCTCAGTTGATGGTTCGGTTGAATTTGTTAGTCAAATTGTCAAGATTATTGAAAACATCAATCAAATTGCTCATACGATTGCAGCGAGTATTGAAGAACAATCGGCAACAGTTAATGAAATCAGTGCTTCTATAACCCAAAGTGGTGATGGAGTTCAGATTGTTAACAAAAATATCGAAGAATCAGCTAAAGGTATGTCTGAAGTCTCGGAGAATATGCAAGGAGTGCAGTCGGCAGCTGGTGAAATAGCTAAGGGGGCAGAACAAACGGCTCAAGTGGCTAATGAATTAGCTAAGGCTGCTCAACAATTAAAGGAAGTCGTTGACTCCTTTAAAATATAATAACCACTAAACCCTGGGAAACCAGGGTTTGTTTTTTTAAAGAAGTTTTTAGCTTGACAATTATTGGCTAATTCTTTATATTAATTAGTATCATTTACAATTTTGAGCCTGTTTTATTCTATTTTAAATTTAACGACTCATGCGTTCCAATTTTCCTTGCCCGCTAGGCTCTCGGGTGACGGATCGCAGCGGTTGAAAGGAAACTATGTCTAATGTCCTATCTCTAGACGAGATGTTGGCTGCTGGCTTGCATTTCGGTCACAAAACTTCTAAGTGGAATCCTAAGATGAAGCCATTTATTTTTGGTAACAAAAAAGGTCTTCATATTATTGATTTGGTTAAAACTCAAGAACAAATTGATAAAGCTTGGGCTTTTATCACTAAAGAAGTTGCTGCCGGTAAGAATGTTTTATTGGTCGGCACCAAAGATCAAGTTAAAGTTCAACTTAAGAAGGTTGCCGAAAATACCGGTATGCCATATATTACCGAACACTGGTTGGGTGGTACTTTGACTAACTTTTTTATTATTAAAAATTCAATCCGTAAATATAAAGATATTTTGGATAAGAAAAAGACTGGTCAATTGGCTAAGTATACTAAAAAAGAACAGTTAGAATTCGATCGAGAAGCAGCTAAACTAGAAGTCGGTGTTGGTGGTTTGGTTAATTTGATTAAAGTTCCAGAAATTATTTTTATTTGGGATATCAAGAAAGAAAAAACTGCTTTAGCCGAATCTTTAAAGCGCCACATTCCAATTATTGCTATTTGTGATACTAACACTAACCCAACTGGTATTGATTTTCCAATTGCCGCCAATGATGATGCTACCAAAGGTATTGAATTAGTCCTTAATTCTTTGGAAAAGGCTATCTTGGAAGGCAAAAAGCAGCGCGAGGCAGCTCGTGAAGCTCATCAGCCAGCCAAGGCTCAATAATTTATTTATTTTTTAGTTTTACCAATATGGAAATTACCATGGAAGCCGTTAAGAATTTACGTGAACAATCTGGCGCCGGTATCGTCGATTGCAAAAGCGCTTTAGCTGAAGCTAATGGCGATTTGACCGTAGCCATGGAAATATTGCGTAAAAAGGGGATTGCCAAAGCTGGCAAACGTTCAGAACGAGAAACTAATCAGGGTGTAATCAAATCTTGGATTAGTGCTGATAAAAAGCGCGGCCATTTGATTGAGCTTCGAGCTGAAACTGATTTTGTTGCTCGCAATGATCAATTTCAAGGTTTAGCCGATAGTATTTTAGCAGTATTAGTGGAAAAACAACCAGCTACTTTAGCTGAATTGCTAAACTTGCCTTTAGGTAATCAAACTGTCCAAGAAGCCGTTGATGCTCTGAGTGGTGTTATTGGTGAAAAAATTGTTCTAAGCAATTGTGCTACTTTAAACAGCCAGGGAACAGTGACTGCTTATCTTCATGCTGGTGGAACAACTGGTGTTTTAATCGCTCTTAGTCGCCCGGAAGCTGAAGAGATGGCTCATGATATTGCCATGCAAATTGCGGCCAATAATCCTAAATATTTAACTCCAGCCGAAGTTTCAGCTGAAGAAATTGAAAGTGAAAAGGCTATTTATCGTGAACAGCTTAGTCGTGAAGGCAAGCCAGCTGAAATGATTGAAAAGATTTTGGAGGGCAAAGTTAATCGTTATTTTGGTGAAGTTTGTTTGTTGAAACAAGAATTTATCAAAGACGAGAAACAAACCATCGAACAATTCTTAAACGGAGCCACAATTGAAGGTTTTTATCGTTTCCGTTTGTAATTATCAGCTTTAATTTCGAATATGAAATTAGCTTTGGTACAGATTTATCCCTGGGATCGACCCAATTTGTGCCAATTAGGTGAAAATAATCCAGAAATTGGTCAGCGTGTTATTATCGAAACCGAGAGCGGTCAAGAAATTGGCCGCTTATTGGGTTTTAAATATCTAAGTGAAGAACAGGCCGCAACATGGTCCGATCGAACCAGTGAGATTGTTGGCTTAGCTGATGATCAAGCTTGTCGAATTATTGACGAATTTGATAAAGACTCAGCACTAACACAGTGTCAAGATTTTGTCGAACAATGTCAATTGGAAATGAAATTAATTGATGCTGCTATTTCAGCTGATGGTCGTCGCTTAACATTTGCGTTTACTGCCGAAGGACGAGTTGATTTTCGGGAGTTAGTTCGATTATTGACCAGGCAATTTAATTGTCAGATCAGATTGCAACAAATCGGCACCCGTGATGAAGCTAAAATATTTGGTGGTCAGGGTGTTTGTGGTCGAGGCTTATGTTGTCGTGGTTTTTTAACCGAGCTTTCTTCAGTTACTTCAGATATGGCTGAAATACAGGGTATTAATCATCGTGGTAGTGAAAGAATTTCTGGTATTTGTGGTCGTTTGATGTGCTGTTTAGCTTATGAAGCCGAAGGTTATCAAGAAATGGCTAAAAAGTTACCACCACTAGGCGGCAGCTGGAAAGTTGGCGATCAAATGGGTACAGTAATTAATCGCAACATCTTGAAAGAATCTTTTTTGGTAGAAATTAATGATCAGCAAGCCGGTCGGATTATTACTGAAGTTAATTTAGGGCAATCAAACGAAAAAAATGATAAAAAAGAAGTTAAAACTAATTGGCTTAAACATAAAAAATAAACAGTATGATAAAAATTGATCAAAATAATTGTATTGGCTGTGGACTTTGTGTTAATTTATGTCCAGAATGTTTTAAATTTAATAGTGAAGGTAAGGTTGAAGTTAAAGGTGATTGCGTGACCGACAATATTCAAAATATTATTGATAGTTGTCCAATGCAGGCGATTAGTCAAGAATAATTATTGCTTTTCTAGTTTTTCAATGATAAGATGAGGTTACTGCCTCATCTTATTTTTATGCTCAACTTAGATAAAATAAAAGAATTAAATCTGCCAGAGCGACCAGGGTCGTATCAATTTTTTGTACAAGAAAAAATTGTCTATATTGGTAAGGCGGTTAACTTAAGACGGCGTGTTTATTCTTATTGGCAACGTTATCAGGATTTAACGCCAGCTAAAAAACAAATGATTGATCAGGTTGATCAAGTGACTTGGATTGAAACCGAAAGTGAAATAGAGGCCTTACTACTGGAGGCTAATTTAATTAAAAAACATCAGCCGCGCTATAATATTGTTTGGCGCGATGATAAGCGCTACGTTTACATTGCTATTAGCGGTGAAGATTTTCCGCGAATTTATATTACTAGAAAACTGGAAACTTCTGGTCAGTTTTTTGGGCCATTTACTAGTGCCCAGGCAGCTAGAGAAACTGTTAAAATTATTAGAAAAATTTGGCCTTATCGTTCTTGTCGAGTAATGCCCAAAAGAGCTTGTTTATATTATCGTTTAGGCCAATGTCCTGGTCCCTGCCAAGAAAAAATACTTAAGGAGGATTATAAAAAAATTATACAAAACATTGGTTTATTTTTGAGTGGTCAAAAAAAGTCAGTTGTTAAGAAAATAGAAAGTGCCAAGCTGGAACAGGAGAAAAAATTAAAAAAGATATTAAAAAAAGCAAGTTTAGAGGAAATTAATACAATTGAACAAAAAATTAGTTCATATCTTTGGCAACTAGAACAGCTCAATAAGGTTTTGGCAACCAACCAAATCATTGGTTTATCAGAAAAATATGCTAGTGATGTTTTGGAATTAGCTAAGGCCTTGAGTCTAGCCAAGGCTCCTCAAAGAATCGAAGGCTATGATTTATCTAATCTTTATGGACTACAAGCTGTTGGCTCGTTGGTGGTTTTTTTGGAAGGTGAAGCCGCTCCTAGTGAATATAAGCGTTTTAAATTAAAAGATGTTAGTAGTACTAAAGAAGCTGGCGATGTGGCTTTATTAAAGGAAATGCTGCAGCGTAGAGTTGAGCATCTTGAGTGGGGTCAACCTGATTTAATTGTGGTTGATGGCGCCAAGGCTCAAGTTAGAATGGCGCAAAAGATATTAAAACAAGCTAAATGGGACGTGCCAGTAATTGGTTTGGGCAAAGATACCGGTTTAAGATCAGCTAGGGCTTTGGACAAAGTTTATTTTCCTGATAAAACAGAACCATTGCAGTTGTCCTTAAATAGTCCAGCCCTACATTTGTTAAAAAGAGTTCGTGATGAATCGCATCGTTTTGCGATTAGCTATCATCGAAAGATTCGCTCGAAGAAATTTTGGCAATAAAAATAACCCTTAGGAGAGGGTTATTTTTATATATGGTTACTTAATTTTATTTTAGTGTTTGCCTAAACTTCAAAGCATTAGCCAGGGTTAGTGGATCAGCATATTCGAGATTGGCACCACTAGATAATCCACGAGCTAGGCGACTAATTTTCCCCGGCCATCTTTCCAAAAGCTTACTAAGATAAAGGGCTGTAGTTTCGCCTTCAATTGTTGGGTCAAAAGCGAGGATTAATTCTTCAATAGCTGGTTGTTGACGCAGGTGGTTTAATAAAGCCTCAAAGCGTAAATCTTCTGGCTTAATATCATTGAGGGTATCGAGATAACCGCCTAAAACAAAATAGCGACCAGAATAATTGCCAGTATTTTCAATGGCTTCTAAATCTTGATTGGTAGCAACCAGGCAAAGAGTTTTGATTGTTCTTTGTTCATTGCGACAAATGGCGCACTGATCAGTTAAACTAATAGCTCCACAAAGAGAACAGGTTTTTAGAGCTTGTCCTAGCTGTTGTAAATGCTGAGCCAGTGGTTCAATTAATTCTGGTTTTTGCTCTAGCAAATAAAAAACATAGCGTTCAGCAGTTTTAGGGCCGACTGACGGTAATTGACTGAGAAGGCGGATTAAATCTTGAACTAAAACTGGATAGGCCATAAATTATAAACCAAGACCAGCTAGGCCACCCATTTCTTGCATTTTTTTGGCCATAACTTGTTGGGTTTTTTTGACGGCATCATTAACAGCTTCGCGAGTAGCGGAAGCAATATTTTCTCGAGCTAAATCAGGGCTAATAGTTATATTTAACACTTCCATGTTGCCGTTCATTTCAACAGTAACACCGTGTTTTTCGGCAACTACTTTTTCACCAGATAGAGCAGTCTGCATGACTTTAGCCTGGTCTCTTAAATCTTTCAATTGCTTTAGTTTGTTGAACATAGGTTTTAATTAACTGGCACTAAGGCCACTTTTATCTAAATTTTTAAAATTAACAGTATTAGTATCAAAGTATAAATCAACTTTACCAGTTGGACCATTACGGTGTTTGGCAATGTGAATCTCGGCCACATGTTTTTCAAAATCGCTCAAGCCTTCTAGATCGTAATTACGGTCAGCGGCTTTACGATAAATAAACATAACAATATCAGCATCTTGTTCAATAGAGCCAGATTCACGTAGATGAGCCAATTTTGGAATAGCTGGTTTAGTTTGTTCGACAGCACGGGAAAGCTGAGAAAGAGCAATAACAGGAACATTTAATTCACGAGCTAGACCTTTAAGTGAGCGAGTTATTTCAGCAATTTCTTGAACGCGATTATCACCAGTGCGATTACGGCCTTCCATTAATTGTAAATAATCAATAATCACTAAATCTAAACCACTTTCAGTTTGTTGGCGACGGCATTTAGTGCGGATTTCCATGATATTACAATTGGGCGAATCGTCAATAAAGATTGAAGCTTCAGCTAGGGCGCCCATGGCGTAGCTGAGGCGTCCGAAATCATCGTCATCCTCTCGATCAGACAGCTGGCCGGTACGCATTTTCCATAAACTAATATTAGCTTCGGCACAAAGTAGACGGTCAACTAGCTGTTCTTTGCTCATTTCTAAAGAAAAGATGCCGACTTTAGCCCGGCCCTTGATGGCAGCTTGACGAGCTAAATCCAGCGCAAAAGAAGTTTTGCCGACACTGGGGCGAGCAGCTAAAATAATTAAGTCTGATTTTTGTAGACCAGATAACAGTTTATCTAAATCAATAAAGGCAGTTGGTAAACCACGTAGACGGCCGCCTTGCTTGTGGAGTTCGTCAATTCGATCAAAAGCATCGGTTAGAAGATTACTAATTGGTTGAAAGGATTGTTTAAGATATTGATGGGAAACGCCAAAAAGTTTTTGTTCGGCTTGATCTAGTATTTGATCGAGTTCATCTTCTTCGTGGTAGCCAAGTTCACTAATTTCAGAAGCGGCAGTAATTAAACGACGTAAAGTGGATTTGTGTTTAACAATTTCAGCATAACTGACAACATTGGCAGCCGTAGCCACACCTTGCAGTAGACTAGTTAGATAAGAACGGCCGCCGATTAGATCTAATTGATTTTTGGCTTTGAGTTTATCGGTTAGATTAACGAGGTCAATCGGTTCATGATTTTGGTAAAGATTAATCATGGCCCCAAAAATTAGACCGTTGATATCGTTATAAAAATCTTCAGCCTTAACAATATCAGCAATTTTAATAACAGCCGCCTTGTCAATTAGCAAACAACCGAGAAGTGAAACTTCGGCTTCTTGGTTTTGTGGTGGCATCTTAATTGTGTCAGAGTGGGAGGCCATAAGGAGGTAATTTATTTGTTCCTAAAAATAGGAGCAATACTTTTTTATCATACACGCCTCAGAGCGACTTGTCCAGCCATTAGAGCCTTGTATTTAGGCGGTTGTCGTGGTATACTCCTTGATAGGAATTAATTAATTTTTCCTTATCTTGACGCTATGCTGCGCCGTTTATATTTTTTTGCTACTGTATGCTCACTGCTGCTGGCGGCTAGTCCAATTTCGGCTAATAATTTACCCGATACCGACCAAGATGGTATACCCGATCAAGATGAGATTGCCATTTATTCAACCAATCCTACATTGGCTGACACTGATGGCGATGGTTATGATGACCGTCAGGAATTATTAACTGGATATTCACCGCATAATTCTAAGGCGGTAAAACTAGTTGATAATGATCAAGACCAAGATGGATTAACTGATTTCTGGGAATTACGCTTTGGTACCAGTATTACTAATGCTGATACTGATGGTGACACAGCAAGTGACGGCCAAGAGATTGATCGAGCCACAAACCCATTAGAAAAAGGTTTGGCGAGATTACCGATTAGATTAGATGTTTCTCTTAGTCGCCAAGAATTAACCTATTGGCTTAACGGTGTTAAGTATAAGCAGTTTACTGTTTCTAGTGGGGCGCCTAAAACGCCAACACCAACTGGCCATTTTCAAATAATTAATAAAGCACCCAAGGCTTGGTCTAAATTTGGTCTTTGGATGCCTTATTGGCTTGGCTTAGATTGTGGTCAATTTGGTTTGCATGAATTGCCGGTTTGGCCTAATGGTTGGCGTGAAGGTTCTAATCATTTGGGTCGGCCAGTTTCTCATGGCTGTGTTCGATTAGGTGTGGGAGCAGCTCAATATATTTATGATCGAGTTACTGTGGGCACACCAGTTAATATTAATAAGTAATTAAAGGCATGTTATATAGTGAAAAAGTTATTAAACATTTTCAAAAGCCGCATAATCAAGGACAATTAAAAAAACCTAGTGCGGTTGGTCAAGTCGGTAATCCGGTTTGCGGTGATATTATGAAAATCTATCTGGAAATCAAAGATAATGTTATTGAAAAAGTTAAGTTTGAAACGCTTGGTTGTGCCGCTGCTATTGCGGTGTCGTCAGCTTTAACTGATTTAGTTAAAGGTAAAACCTTGGATGAGGCTTATGAAATCACCAAGGATCAAGTTGTTGATGACTTGGGTGGTTTACCAGCGCCAAAGGTTCATTGTTCAATGCTGGGTGTTGACGCACTAAGATTGGCGATTGATAATTATCGCCAAAATAAATAATTTAAATTTAATTTTTTATGCAAGATATTAAAAATTTGAGTTGGGGGGAGAATTTGGAAAAAATTGTAGAAAAAGAAATTAGACCAAGTTTGCAAATGGATGGCGGTGATATTCGTTTAATTGATTTTGATGAAACAACCGGTGTTTTACAGGTTGAGTTACAAGGTCATTGTGCTCATTGTCCGATGATGGAATATACTCTAAAAGAGGGTATTGAAACTGAACTTAAAAGTCATTTTTCAGAAATTAAAGAAGTTCGAGCTGTTTAATTTATGAGAGTTTATTTAGATTATAGTGCTACAACACCGGTTGATACCAAGGTTGTAAAGGCCATGGTGCCGTACTGGTCTAAAAATTTTGCTAATCCAGCATCGCTTCATAGTTTTGGTCAGATAGCTCAGCGAGCAGTAATTCAAGCTCGACAAAGCGTGGCTGATTTTTTTGCAGCCGAAGCAAAAGAAATCGTTTTTACTTCTGGAGCCACCGAAGCCGATAATTTGGCAGTTAATGGTGTAATTAAAGCCATTTTAAAGCAAAATCCACAAATAAAACCTCATATTATTGTTTCTAGCGTTGAGCATGAGGCTGTTCGTCAACCATGTTTACAGTTAGCTCGTGAAGGAGTGGAGGTGGATTGGTTACCGGTTGATAGAAATGGTTTAGTTAATCCTAAAGATGTTCAAAAGTTAATTAAAGACAATACTGTTTTAGTTACAGTGGCCTATGTTAACAGTGAAATTGGTATTAAACAGCCCATTCGAGAAATTGGTCAATTGATTAAAAAGATAAATCGAGCTAGACAGGAAGAGTGGCGTAAGCATGGTGGTAAAGAAGCTAAGCCGCAAAAGATTTATTTTCACACTGATGCTACTCAGGCAGTTAATTATTTTGATTGTCGAACTAACTATTTAAATTGCGACTTACTTAGTTTTTCTGGCCACAAGATTTATGGCCCCAAGGGAATTGGCGGACTTTATGTTAAAACAGGGACGCCACTTTTAGCTGTTCAGATTGGCGGTCATCAAGAGCTTAATCGTCGCAGTGGAACCTTGAATGTTCCCGGTATTATTGGTTTAGCTAAGGCTTTAGAATTAGTTAGTCATAGACAAAATTCTGATTTTAAGAAGATTGGTAAATTAAGAGATCGATTAATAAAAGGCTTGAGAAAAAATATTCCAGATATTATTTTGAATACAAAAGTTGATCAAGCAACGCCAAGCCATGCCCATTTTTCAGTGATGTTAGCTGAAGGTGAGGCTTTACTACTGGCTTTAGATTTGGCAGGAATTGCGGTATCAACTGGCTCGGCTTGTGCCTCTGGCAGTCTTGATGCTTCAAGTACTTTACTAGCCATGGGAATTAGCCAAGAAACGGCGCATTATAGTGTTCGTTTCACTTTGGGACGAGAAACAACAGCTGTTGAAATTGATCAAGTTATTAAAAAAATGCCAAAAATAGTGGCTCGTTTAAGAAGTTGGGCCCCAGATTTAAAAGATTAAATTATGAGATTATTTTTCTCAAAAATTTTGAATTTTTTCTATTTAGCTACTAATGCTTGGCGGGCAGTTTGGTCAGAAATTTGGCATAATCGTACTGGTCGTTGGCTGATAATGGCTGATTTATTTTTGTTATTTTTGTCTTGGTCTTTGGCAATCGCTATGGTTAAGCTAAGTGGTGAGGGTTTATTGATTTTGCATTATAATATCCATTTTGGTATTGATTTGATTGGTTCAGCAAATTCGATTTATTGGTTGCCAACTGGATCAACAGTAGCTTTCTTAATTAATAGCTTTATTTTACCAGTGCAATATAATCACAATCGACAGTTAAAGATGACGATTTTGGGTGGTAGTTTAGCGGTTTTATTCTTTATTAATTTAGCCTTAGGTGGCTTATTGTTAATTAATTTTCGTTAAAGTCAGACTTATGTTGGATTTCTATATTATCAGAATATTATTGTTAGCAGCGGGAGCTTTTATTTTTACCATGGCTTGGACGCCGTTATTAACTAATTTTCTCTATCGTTATAAATTGGGTAAAACTATTCGCAATAGTGGTAATACGCCAATTTTTTCAAAACTTCATGCTGCCAAAAGTGGCACGCCAACTATGGGTGGAGTTTTGATCTGGGTAACAACGCTATTGTTTGCTTTGGGTTTATCACTGGCGGCTAAAATTTGGCCGGATACTTGGATTAGCCAAATGAATTTTTTAAGTCGCAGTCAAACTTATCTACCTTTAGGTATTTTAGTTGCTTCAGCGATAGTCGGCTTATTTGATGACTGGTTAGATATTCGAGGTAAAGGAACAAAGGGCGGCGGTGGTTTAAATATTAAGTCTAGATTGTTGATTTATGCTGTCATTGCTACAATCGGTGCTTTGTGGTTTTATTTTAAGTTAGATTGGGATGTTTTTCATATTCCATTTTTGGGTAATTTTTCTTTAGGTTGGTGGTATATCCCAGTTTTTGCTTTTGTGATTATTGGTACAGCTTTCTCAGTTAATGAAACAGATGGTTTAGATGGGCTGGCTGGCGGAACTTTACTATCAAGCTTCATGATTTATGGCGCCTTAGCTTTTCTAATCGGTCGCTATGATTTAGCGGCTTTTTGTGCTGTAATCTGTGGTGCTTTACTTGCTTTTCTTTGGTTTAATATTACGCCAGCTCGTTTTTATATGGGCGATACTGGATCCATGAGTATGGGGATTTGTTTGGGTGTTATTGCGATGCTGACCAATACTGCCTTGCTATTGCCGTTTATTGGTTTTATTTTTGTTATGGAGTCGGTGTCAGTAATTATTCAGTTGACTTCCAAGAAATTACGCCACGGCCGCAAAGTTTTTCTCTCAGCCCCAATTCATCATCATTTTGAAGCTAAGGGTTGGTCAGAAGCCAAGATTGTTATGCGTTTTTGGGTGATCGCTGCTGTTAGTGGTGCCATTGGTATTTGTTTATTTTTACTTGATCATACAATGTAATGACTAATCATTTAGTAATAAAAAAGAAAACTGTTGTTACTGAAGGTTTAGTTAACAAAAACAAGCCGTTAATTAAATTACCAAACAAACCGGCTGATCGTTTTTTGTTGTCAGCAATTATTATCTTGGTAGTGATTGGTTTATTTTGTTTGGCTAGCTCATCGGCGGTAGTGGCTTATACTCGCTTTGGTGATACTTATTTTTGGCTTAAAAAACAATTAGTTTCGGCTGTTATTGGTTTAACTGGTTTTTATGTCTTTAGCCGTATTGATTATACTAAATGGCAGAAATGGGGCGGTGGATTTTTGATTGTAGCGGTTGGTTTTTTAATGGCCTTGTTTACTCCTTTGGCCATGACTGAGTCTGGCTCCCGGGCTTGGCTTAATGTTTTCGGTTTTTCCTTGCAGCCTTCTGAGTTTGTTAAATTATTTTTGTTGGTTTATTTATCAGCCGTGATGGCTAAAAAATTGGCTTGCCAATCAGAGGAAGAAAAAAAGCGTCTTGATGTTTCTTTTTGGGTGGTTTTGGGAATTATTAGTTTATTAGTTTTAGCTCAACCAGACTTGGGAACTTTATTGATTATTGTAACGACAAGTATGGTTGTTTATCTTTTGGGTGGTGGTCGTTGGAAGACGGTTTTAATTTTAGGAGCCATTGGTGTGGTTGGTTTGACGACCTATGTTTTTTTAAAGGGAGGCTACCAAAAAGACCGTTTTTTATGTGTGCTAAAACCAGGCTATAGTCCAGAAAAAAGTTGTTATCAGGTTAATCAGTCTTTAATTGCTATCGGTTCTGGTGGTTTTTGGGGGAGGGGCCTTGGCGAAAGTCGTCAAAAGTATCTATATTTACCGGAAGTGCAAAATGATTTTATTTTTTCAGTTATTGCTGAAGAGTTAGGTTGGTGGTTTGCTCTGTTATTGATTGGTCTTTATTACGCTATTTTGTATCGCGGCTATCAAGTTGCTAAAGCAGCTCCTGATCCTTTTGGTCAAATACTAGCTGGCGGTATTGTTTCAGGCTTGTTAATTCAGGTTATTATCAACTTAGGCGGAACAATTAATTTGTTCCCGATGACTGGTGTCCCTTTACCTTTGGTTAGTTATGGTGGTTCGTCACTGATGTCATGGCTGTTTAGTTTGGGTATATTGGTAAATATCTCTAGAAGAGCTAAGCTG
>CAZXQE010000001.1:0-25187 GCA_964643015.1 uncultured Gammaproteobacteria bacterium | reverse complement strand
CCTGATCGCTTAGCTGGCAGTTTGAGTGCGGTCGAACTCCAGGCTTTACAAAAAAATATTGTCACTATCCTAAAATTAGCTATCAGCAAACGGGGCACTTCATTTAGCGATTATCGTGATAGCCGCGGCCAAAAAGGTAATTTTTCCGAAAAACTACAAGTTTATGGTCGGGCTAGAAAGCCTTGTTACCGCTGTGGACAACCATTAGAAAAAACTAAACTAAATGGTCGAGGCACTCATTTTTGTCCTGTCTGTCAAAAATAGCTTTAAAAAATAAAGTGAACCGCAACAGCCACCAAACAGCCAATTAATGAACCAATGGCAATTTGAGCTGGAGTATGACCAATTTTTTCCAATAATTGTGGGTAGTGGTTATCTAAATAATTATCATCTTTCAAATCAGCCACCAACTCATTAAGCATTAGACCGTGACGGCCAAGTTGTCGTCTTAACCCAACAGCATCACGCAAAATTAGCAAAGTAAAAACTAAAGCAATTGAAAAACCTGGATAATCCCAGCCTTTTTCTAATCCAATAATTGTTGTTAGCGCTACTGTAATCGCTGAATGGCCTGAGGGCATGCCAGAATAGACCCATAGAGTTGACCAACTCAATTTTTGCTTATTACTACGAATAAAAACTTTACTTAGCTGAGCAATCATGGCTGCCAATAACGGCACTAATAATATTTTCATAAAAATTTATCTTAATTTTTTATTATTATAGCAAAACCTAGAAAAATCGGCTATAATAGAAAAACATTAAGCCATTTTACTTACTGCTTTATGAAAATAGTTATTCGCGCCGGTGGTCTAGGAACTCGTCTGTGGCCTTTTAGCCGCAAAAATAACCCCAAACAATTTCAAGCTTTACTTGGTGATAAAACCATGTTACGCAACACTTATGAACGAGTGACCGACTTATTGCATCAGCCCGAAGATCTTTTCATTTCTATTAATGAACTCATGGTTAAGCGAGCTAAGGTGGAGCTACCAGAAATTAATCTTGGTAACATTATTGTTGAAACCGAAGCTCGAAACACGGGACCAGCAATGTGTTTAGAAGTTTGTTTTTTAGAACATCACTGTCAAGATGATGATATTATTGCCTCACTACCTTCTGATGACTATATCTCCGATAACCAAGCTTTCATTAGTTTATTGCAATCTAGTGAACAATTTCTTAAAGAAAATCCCGACTACATCCTAACCCCAGCCGTTAAACCCAGCTGCATTGATACTGGTTATAGCTATCTTAAGGCCGGACAAAATCTAAAAACAATTGGCGAAGAAACAATCTTTACTGTCTCTGATGTAGTTGAAAAACCAAATCACGATTATTGCCGCCAATTAATTGATTCTGGCGTTTATCACTGTCATACTGGCATGTATGTTTGGCGCCTTAAAACTATTGCTGATTTATTTGCTCGCCTGCAGCCAGTCATGTATCAAACTTGCCAAAAAATAGTGGAGTTAATGATTAACTACGGCGACAAAGAAGAAATTCGCCAACTTTATAGTCAGCTAGAAAAAACCTCTATTGAGTCCGCTATTACTGATAAAGTCGATAAATTAGTCATGAGTGTTTCCAATCATGTTGGCTGGAGTGATCTTGGCAAGTGGCCTGTTTTAAAAAATATTCTCTCCGCCAACCCCAAGGATAATGTCACCAAAGGCCAGGTTATTATTAAAGATTCAACCAATAATATTGTTTACTGCAATTTAGTCGATAAGTTGATCGTGGTTAATGATGTTAGTGATTTAGCAATTGTTGATACTGGTGATGTCCTTTTTATTTCTTCACTAAAAAACTCTATCAATACCAAAGAAATTATTGAAGAATTAAAGCAACGTAATTTAGAAAAGTTTTTATAAAACCATGCCTAGCTATTACAACTATCAACCACCAATTAAAAAAAGTCGACGGGGGCTAGCCTGGTTTTCGGCTTTGGTTTTTTTTACTGGATTATTTAGTGGCCTTTATTATATTGATCAAAAATTAGAAGCTCGTCGCCAACGCCAAGTTTATTGGCAAGAAAAAGAAGCTGCCCTAGCTGATCGCTCCGTAACCGTTATTGAAGGTTGGAACAATCAACAAATTGCTGAAAAATTAGCCACTAGTCAAATTGGTTTCACGGCTAAAGAGTTTTTAAAAACAGCCAATAACTCAGAACAAGATCAAACCACATACCAGTTTCTAGCTGATAAGCCAGACAAGGCTGGGCTAGAAGGCTATCTCTTTCCCGATACTTATCGTTTTCGTGCCAACTCAACTCCAGAAGAGGTTGTTAAAAAAATGCTCGACAATCTCGATAGCAAATTAACACCTAAAATGCGTCAAGATATTCATGAACAAGGCAAAACCATTTATCAAATAATCACCATGGCTTCCTTGATTGAAAAAGAAGTCCGTTCCACTAAAGATATGAAAATGGTTTCTGGTATTTTCTGGAACCGAATTGCTAATGGTCAAAGATTAGAATCTTGCGCCACTTTAGCTTATATTTTAGGCGAAAATAAACCACAATATTCTTACGAAGAAACACGCATCAAATCACCCTATAATACTTACACCAACTACGGCTTACCAGCTGGACCAATCAGTAATCCTGGTATTAAGGCTATTGAAGCTGCTATCTATCCAACTAACAATGATTATAATTTCTTTTTAACTAGACCCGATACTGGCGAGACTATTTTTAGCCGTAATTTTGAAGAACACAAAGCCAATAAAGCTAAATACCTTCAATAATTATCTATAAAAATAGAAAAGACTCACGGTTAGATGAGTCTTAGCGGTTTAGGGGATTGAGTAGAGAGGTTAATGAAAAAAAAATAAAAAAATTAAATAGCTGCTTCTCGCACTTGTTTCATCAAGTAGCTAGCTAAATCATCGGTAAAAGTTGGTTTTTCCAACAAACAATCTGGCGCAACTGTTTTCGCTACAGCATCGCCAGGATAATTGGCTAGAATAATTAATTTTGTATCGGGATTAGACTCTTTTAAGTCTTTCATTTTAATGACTTCTAGTAAATCATCACGTCGTCTACCAGTTAAATAAGAATGGGGTGGCATTAATTCATAAATAATGAAATCAGGTGTTTTGTCATTTTTTAACTCATTAACATGAACTGTCGCCTCTGGTATGACTCGATTAACAACTGAGCTTAAGACACCAATAACTGGACCATCGTAACCCAGAATCAAGACATTACTCCTTTCCATAACAAACCTCCGTTGAAAAGAACTATTTTGCCTTGATTATACAGCATTTTAAAAACCTGGTCAAACAAAAGCACTATATCTATTGACAAAAAATAAAATTTTATCTAAAATACAAATACAATGTAATACTTAGTCGCAGACAGCGGGTGGCTCAGCCATAAATCCTGCCGAGACAAATTTTTTTGACTCACTCCAAAGGTCGGACTGCGATTGTTACATGGCAGTTTTTTTATTTTTACTGAGAGATTATGCCAAAAACAAAACAACAGAAAGAAGTTATTCTAAGAGACCTTGATGCTAAATTAGCTAAAGCTAGTTCAGTTATCTTTACTGGTTTTAATAGCTTAACTGTTAAAGACAACGAAGAATTGCGCAATAAACTATGTAGCGAACAAGGAGAATTCTTGGCAATCAAGAAAACTTTGCTGAATCGAGCGCTAAGCACTTTAGAACTAAACGAACAACCTGATGTTAAGGGTTTTTCTGGCCAAGTAGCAGTCATTTTCGCCTATGGCGATCAAGTAGCTCCAGCTAAATTAGTTCAGAAGTTTCAAAAAGACCATGAAGACAAAATTGCCTTTTTAGGTGGTGTTCTTGATGGCCAATTACTTTCCGCTAAAGAAGTAGAGTCCCTAGCCAGTTTGCCCAGCAAATTGGAATTGCAAGCTCGCTTGGTTGGCACCCTCAATGCGCCAATCAGCGGTTTCGTCAATGTTCTCGCTGGCAATTTGCGTGGTTTAGTTACTGTCCTTAAGGCAGTAGCTGATCAAAAAGCTAATTAAAATCCGTTAAATCGGACTTATCTTAATATTATGACTGAAGAAATGAACAATTCTGAGGAACAAATTGAAGTTCCTGCTAAATTCCAAAAATTAGTTGACGAAATTGAAAAGATGTCTGTTTTAGACTTATCTGAATTAGTCAAAATTTTGGAAAAGAAATTCGGTGTTAGCGCTGCTGCTCCTGCTATGATGATGGCTGGCCCAGCTGCTGGTGGTGATGCTGCTCCTGCTGAAGAAAAGGACAGTTTTGATATCGAATTAAGCGATGCTGGTAGCAACAAGATTGCTGTTATTAAAGCTATTCGCGAAATCGTTCCTGAATTAGGTTTGAAAGAAGCTAAAGACCTAGCTGATGCCGCTCCAAAGATGGTTAAAGAAGGTGTTAAGAAAGAAGAAGCCGAAGCTATCAAAGCTAAATTAGAAGAAGCTGGTGGTAAAGTTACCTTAAAATAAGTAATTTTCTACTTAGTAATAAAAAAACCAACCTTTACGGTTGGTTTTTTTATTATTCTCAATTTACCAATCAAGCAAATAAAACTAATTAGAATCAACTGGCTGGTTTTTTTGTTCAGTTGGTAGAGTAAATCTTTCTATGGCCTGATCGGTTAAAAGATAAATAGCTTGCGCTGTTTTATTAATAGCTGCCGCTAAGATGTTTTTAGCAACCTTATATTGAGCCACTGTATCGCCATCCTTGCTATAATGGATGATTCGCTGACCATTTGACTCCAAACAATAAAAATCTTCACTATCAGCCAATATTTGACAATTAGACCAGCCAACTACTTTAGGTTCAACTGCCTTGATCTCAATTGTTTGTTTTCGACCATTATTAAACTTAAACACTTTTCCATCTTGATAAAAAACATAAGCTTGGCCATCAACCGCCAGTCCAACAATTTCACCTTCAGGCAATTTTTCATTGTTCCAAGATTTCTGACCACCAATAAACTTATTACCTTGCTTTTGATACCGATAAATCTGACTATCTTTGGCCACCAAATACATTCGGCCACCATAAAAAGCTAACGCTTTAACTTGTTCAACTTTTTTATCCAATTCCCAATTTTTCCACTGACCTTCACGGCTAAGTTCTACTAAGCGACCATTGGAATCAATAAAATACCAGCTTTGACCATCGGAAGCGGTGGCTGTAATTTCTAGCCAATTGTCTGGCCAAGCAACTACCTGCCATTCTTGACGAGAGTTTTGATAATTTATTTGCTTAGTTTGACTATCTGACCAGGCTAATAGTTGGCCATTCAACTTAAGAGCTACCTTACTAGTAGAAGTTGGTTGACTGATTTGGCCATTCATTTTTTGACCACCTTGGAGAGTATAAATATGACGAACGCGACCCAATAACTCTTCTTGCTTAACAATTGCTTTTTCCCAACGACTTTTAATTTCAGTCGTTATTTCAGTTTGACTGACTTGATATTCTTTAATTAGACTTTCAACCTCATTCAAGCTTTGATTAGCTGAATCTAAATTATTATAGAGAAGATTAGCCTCAATCTGATTGTGTTTTTGATCAACTAAAGTAATCTTATCATTTTGCTGTTTTAATATTGCTGCCGCTTCTTGAGCATGTTTTTGCCACAATAAACCAGTCGTTAACATTACTAAACAGACTAAAACTAAAATTAAAAATAAGCGACTACGCTTAGACATTTTTTGCCAAGTACTTGTTGGACGCCAAGCTGCTTTATTTTTAATTTTACCAATCAAAACAAACATTGGCGCAGCTTTTTGCTTGATTGGTAACCAATATTTTTCAGTTAGCCGACAACGACGTGGCGCTGTTTTATACCAATAAGCTAAAAATCGATTACTCACATTTTTAAACCTAGGTTCGATTTTATACCAGCTAGCTTTAATAATTGTTCCACTTAACCGACTATACTTAGCAATTCTAGGCCAAATTGACCAACGACTAATTTTTTCTTTAATTTCAAAATAACCATCACGAATATCTTCATAATATTCTTGAAAAAAATGACGCCAATTTTTTTTGATTAACTTTTGCCATTGATCGCGGCTAAAAATACCAAACTTGAGTAAAAATTGCTTAAACTTAACTAAACCGGATGGATTAAGTATTTTTTCCGTTCTTTCTTCAGTCAGACGTAAATTGTTGCCAGTTAATTTGGTTGGAATAGTGCTAGTTTGAGCACCATTAATGACCGTATTCACTGGCATCTCAACACAACTATCATTATCTTGTTCACTCAAACTACAATGCTTAATCACCAAGCCAAGAAAATCAATTCGACGGTTAGTCTGTTGTAAAAAATGACGCATTTTCTCAACGCCAATCAATGGTGATTTATTAGCTAAAAGATTGAGAGCAGTATTTGGCTCAATATACTCAGCCAAAGCCTCATTACTAATAAGCAAATAACTATTTTTATTTAAACTGCCCGTAAAAATTTCTTGAAAAAAGCGGCTAGAAACTTCACCATCCTCAGGGACAATCATTTTAGCAATCTGTTTTCCCACTATCATTTCCGGCGAAAGAGTCCAAGCTTGGTTGCGGCCAATTGAGGCCAAAAACAAACCCTTGTCTGTCAATAAACCAACCGTAGCATTAACTTCTGGTTCTGAGTAATCAATCTTATTTTCTGTTAAAAAATCTTTTAATTCATTATTGGTTTGCTGAATAGCCGCCGTAAAAAATTTCTCTAAATCATCAAGATTTAATTTTTCCTTTTGATCAATCCCTGGTTGCTGATAATAATTAACTTTAGGACGTTCACTAAAAAAATCCAGCAGCAATAATGCTTTGGCATTGTTAGCGTAAACTTCGACTAAACTAAAAATTTTTCCTACCCGAGAAAAATGAGTTTCATTTTCTGGTTGACCTGATTCAGCTTCGGCCCAAGCAATTTTAGCGATTGAACTGCTTTTTTGTTCAGAGCTGAGGAGTAAGGAGGCGAGTTTGTAAGGCATATTAGAAAAACTGAAGAAAACAGATAAAAGCTCTTTCTTCAGATAAAAATGTTGACGAAAATAATTATATAAGATATTATGTTTTTATACAAGGGCTAACACATTTTTTATACAGCCCCAAAAACACTCAAGCATAATCATATGCTAGAAAAACTCTTTAGCTCTCAAGCTAGGCTAAAACTCCTAAAACTCTTTCTATTCGCCGGTCCAGAAGATTGTTTCTACATTCGTCAGCTAGCCCGCGAATTAGATTTGCAGCTCAACTCCGTTCGTCGAGAATTAAACAATCTCGAAAATATTGGTTTACTTTTAATTAAAAACAACCGCGCTCAAAAACTAGACAAAAAGTTTTATCAGGTTGATCAAAACTTTTATCTATTACCTGAATTACGAGCTCTGTTAGCTAAAGCTGAAATTGGTCAAGAAAGCAAAATCTTAGATGATTTACAAAAACTTGGTGACATTGATTTACTTATCTTAACTGGTTTTTTTACCAGCGATGTTACGGCACCAACCGATCTGTTTATTATTAGTGATCACTTTAATAAAACCAGGCTTGGCGATCTAGTAAAGAAAATTGAACAGGGGGTTGGCCACTCTGTCCGCTATACCTTAATGGATCAGGAAGAATTTAATTATCGTCGCAGCATGGCTGATGTTTTTGTTTATCAAATCTTACAAAGTCAAAAAGAAATTGTTATTGATAAACTTTCCCTATTTTAATAATCAGCTTAAATTTTTCTCTACAAAAACCGATTAAACCTAGATTTAATCGGTTTTTATTTTAATTATTTAGCACTCTTGACACTAGACTGCTAACAATGATATACTCGAAAAAGTCAGTTAATTTATACCTTATGGAATCACGACCAGCTTTAATTTTAAAGCTTCTAATTGAAGATTACATCCAATCAGCCACGCCGGTTGCTTCTCAATATTTGGTTGATAAATATCAACTTGATTTTTCACCAGCCACTGTCCGTAATGACCTGGCTTATCTTGAAGAGGCTGGTTACATTGTTCAACCACATACTTCGGCCGGTCGCATTCCAACCGAAGCTGCCTATCGTCTTTTACTAGAACAGATCAAGCCCAATCAACCACATAGCCAAGTTAAAAAAGCACTCGATCCAGTTTTAGATAATTTCGCTGAAAATTGGAAACCTCTAGCTAAGGTTTTAGCTCAATTAACCAGCAGTGGAGTTTTCTGGTCTTTTCATCGTTACAATTCTTATTATACTGGTTTAAGTGGCTTACTAAGCCAGCCTGAATTTCGTCAATTTTCAATGGTTTACGATATTTCTCAAGTAATTGATAGCTTGGAAGAAATTATTGATGATCTTTTTGACAAAACTACCAATGAACCAACCGTTTTAATTGGTCAAGATAGTCCCTTTGGTAATTTTTCCAGCACTATCCTAACCAAATATCGTTTTGGTCAACATACTGGTTTATTTGGCTTATTATCGCCACTTAGAACCAATTATCAGAATAATCTTAATCTAATCTCTTATGTCCACCGAGTCATCCAAGAAAAACAGTAAAATCTTGCTTCAAGAATTAACTGATAAATACCACCGAGCCCTAGCGGATCAACAAAATCTAGTTAAACAACATCAAAAAGACAAAGCTCATTATGTCCAATACGCTAATGAACAATTACTATTAGAGATCTTACCAGTTTTTGACAACCTCAAACTGTCTTGCCGTCATTTTAATCCAGAAAATACGGCTAGCTGGCTTGAAGGCGTTAATTATATCATTAAGCAATTTGAAAATTTCTTAAACCAACAGGGAATAGTTGAAATTAAAACCCTTGGTCAAATTTTCAATCATGCCACCATGGATGCTGCTGAAATAATCGAAACCAACAATGAAAAATTAGACAACACTGTGGCTGAAGAAATCAAACCAGGATATCAATTGGCTGACAAAATTATTACCCCAGCTCGAGTCAAAGTTTATCAATATAAAGATACTAAATAATTAATTAAACTATATGAGAGGACTAGTAAAATGGAATCCATTCTTTGACAGCATTGAAGAAGCTGAAAAAGTTTTTAACGACTTCTTACCAGCTCTTCGTGCCGATCAACATAACTTCGTACCAGCTATTGATATGTACGAAGACAAAGACAATGTCATCATTGAAACTCAACTAGCTGGCATTCAACCAGAAAACGTTCAGATTTCAATTGAAAATGACACCATTTGCATTAAAGGTGAAGGTGAAAAACATAGCGAGGTTGATGAAAAAAACTACTATCGTAAAGAAATTCGTCGCGGCAGTTTTTACCGCAGCATTCAATTACCAGCTCACGTTCAAGGCGACAGAGCTGAAGCAATTGCTGAAGATGGGGTTTTAAAAATTATGATTCCTAAAACCCCAGAAACCAAACCTAAAACTATTAAAATTGCTACTAAAAATAAAAAATAATTTAAAAAATTATAACTACTGAATATGAGTAAAATTATTGGAATTGACTTAGGTACCACCAACAGCGCTATCGCTGTCATGGAAGCTGGTCAGCCTAAAATCTTAGAAAATGCTGAAGGTAACAGAACCACTCCCTCAGTTGTTGCTGTTTCTAAAAATGGCGAACGCCTTATCGGTCAAGCCGCTCGTCGTCAAGCTGTCACTAATCCTGAAAATACTATTTATGCTGTCAAAAGATTGATCGGTCGTCGTTTTCAAGACGAAGAAGTGCAACGCGATTTAAAAAATTCTCCTTACACCATTACCCAAGCTGGTGAAGGGGTAAAAGTTAAAATACAAGACAAGGATTATACTCCTCAAGAAGTTTCAGCCATGATTTTAGCCAAAATTAAGGCCGATGCTGAAGCTCGTTTAGGTGAACCAGTCACCGAAGCGATTATTACCGTTCCGGCTTATTTTGACGATTCTCAACGCCAAGCTACTAAAGATGCTGGTAAAATTGCTGGATTAGAGGTTAAGCGTATTATCAATGAGCCAACGGCTGCTGCTTTGGCTTATGGTTTCGATAAAAAGAAAGGTCAACAGATTGCTGTCTATGATTTAGGTGGTGGTACTTTTGATATTTCTATCTTGGATATTTCCGAAGATACTGTTGAAGTTAAAGCTACCAATGGCGACACTCACTTAGGTGGTGAAGATTTTGATCAAAGAATTATTAGTTGGATTATTGATGAATTCAAAAAAGACCAGGGGATTGACCTATCCAAAGACACCCTAGCCCTACAACGCATTAAAGAAGCTGCTGAAAAAGCTAAAATTGAATTATCAACTCTAAACGAAACCGAAATTAATCAACCTTTTATTACAACTGACGCTAATGGCCCCAAACACTTGGTCATGAAAATGACTCGAGCTCAATTAGAAAACTTGGTTAGTGATCTAGTTGCCAACACCATTGAGCCTTGTAAAAAAGCTCTAGCTGATGCTGGCTTTAGCCTTAATGATATTGACGAAGTTATTATGGTTGGTGGCATGACTCGTATGCCAATGGTTCAAGCCAAAGTTAAAGAATTTTTTGGTAAAGAACCAAATTTAAGCGTTAATCCTGACGAAGTTGTAGCTCTTGGTGCCGCTGTTCAAGCTGGCGTTTTACAGGGTGATGTTAAAGACGTTTTGCTACTCGACGTTACCCCACTAACCTTAGGTATTGAAACCCTAGGTGGTGTTGCCACTCCTTTGATTGAACGCAACACAACCATCCCAACCTCCAAAAGCCAGGTTTTTTCAACTGCTGCCGATGGACAAACTAGCGTTGAAATTCATATTGTTCAGGGTGAAAGACCAATGGCTGCCGATAATAAATCTCTGGGCCGCTTTATTTTAGATGGTATTCCACCAGCACCACGCGGCGTACCTCAAGTTGAAGTTTCATTTGATATTGATGCTAACGGTATTTTAAATGTTAAAGCCACTGATAAGGCATCAAATAAAGAGCAAAAAATAACCATTACGGCTTCTTCTGGTTTGAGCAAAGAAGAAATTGAAAAACTACGCCAAGAAGCTGAGAAAAATGCCGAAGAAGATAAAAAGAAGAAAGAAACAGCTGAATTAAAAAATCAAGCTGATAGTGTTATTTTCCAATTAGAAAAATTATTAAAAGAATCTGGTGAAAAAATTAAACCAGAAGATAAAACCAATCTTGAAACTAAACTAGCCGAGCTTAAAAAGACTAAAGAAAGCGGTGATAGTGAAACTCTTAAGAAACAAATGGAAGAAATCAATCAACTAGCCCAAACTATTGGTGCAGCCATGTATCAAGAACAAGCTGCCAATCCAGGTGCTGAAACCAACAATACCACCAGTGATGATCAAACCAATACCAGCAATGGTCCAGTTGAGGGAGAAATTGAAGAAGATAAAAAATAATTAAAGCTCAATGGCCAAAGATTATTATCAAATACTCGGAGTCGATAAAAACGCCAGCCCCGAAGACATTAAAAAAGCTTTCCGCAAATTAGCCCATCAACACCATCCTGATAAAAGCAGCGGTGATGAAGCTAAATTCAAAGAAATTAATGAAGCTTACCAGGTTCTAGGCGACAAAGATAAACGAGCTAAATATGATCGCTTCGGCAGTTCCGCCTTTCAAGGTGGTTCTGCCGGTTTTGGCGATATGGGTGGTTTTGATTTTAGCCAATTTTATCAAGGTGGCCAAAATGGCGGCTTTGAAATGAATTTTGGTGATCTTGGCGATATGTTTGGTGATTTATTTGGCTTTGGTCATAGTCAAGGTAAAAAGCAAAACAGCCAACGTGGTCGCGATCTAGAAATTGCCATTAAACTTGATTTTCTTAAAGCAGTTTTTGGCGGTGAAGAAACCATTAACCTTGAAAAGCAAACCACCTGCAAACATTGCCAGGGCAGTGGAGCTGAGCCCGGTAGTCAAAGTAAAACCTGTCCCGATTGTCAGGGTCGAGGTTTTGTTGATCAAATCCAAAGAACAATGCTTGGTAACATTCGTACTCAAGCTGCTTGCCCTAAATGTAGTGGCACTGGCAAAATAATTGAACAACCTTGCAAAGAATGTCGTGGTCAGGGGAGAAGCCTTAAAAAAGAACCATTAGTTGTTAAAATACCCGCCGGGGTCTCTAATGGTCAAACCATAAAATTTACTGGCCAAGGTGAAGCTGGTCTTAGAGGAAGTACGCCTGGTGATTTATATGTTAACATTCGCATTCAGCCTCACCCAACCCTTAAAAGAGATGGTAGCAACATTTACTCCGTCTTACCGTTAACTTTTCGCCAGGCAGCTTTAGGCGATAAAATAACAATTGAAACAGTTGATGGTCCTGTTACGCTTAAAGTTCCAGCTGGCACACAAAGCGGACAAGAAATTTTACTACGCGGCAAAGGTGTCCCGCGACTACATAGCTATGGTCGTGGCGATCATTTTGTTGAAGCCAAAGTTATTACTCCAACCAACTTAACTAAAGAACAAAAGAAAGCCCTAGAACTTCTAAGCTAGAATATGCCTAAATATTATATTACGGTTATTGGCTGCCAAATGAACATTAGCGATAGTCAGCGTCTAGCCAGCCGACTTCAATCTTTAGGCTGGCAAGCAACTCCAGTTCGAGCTGAGGCTAATCTAAATATTTTAGTCACTTGCGGTGTTCGTCAAGGAGCTGAAGATCGCATCTATGGACTAATTAAGCAAATAAAAAAAGAAAATCCGCAATCAGCCATTGCTTTAACTGGCTGTCTTGCTTACCGTAATGATGTTAAAGAAAAGATTGGCGAGCAAGTTGAATATTGGTTTGACATCAACCAATTGACAAAGCTAGAAGAGATTATACCTAGCCCGCAGTTACCAGCTGGCAGCTTAGCTCATTTAGAGGATTACCTAAAAATAAATCCGATTCATCAATCAAAAATCAGCGCTCTAGTACCAATTGGTAATGGTTGTGATAATTTTTGCAGCTACTGTGTTGTGCCTTATGCTCGTGGTCGAGAAAAATATCGTCCAGCTTCAGAAATAATTACTGAAGTTAAGGAATTACTCAATCAAGGCTATCAAGAAATAAAAGTTATTGCTCAAAATGTTAACAGCTACTTTGACTCAGAAAAAAATCTAGATTTTGCCGATCTCTTATTTCAATTAGATCAATTAGGTGATTACTGGCTTAGTTTTACCACTAGCCACCCCAAAGATATGAGTGATAAATTAATTAATTTTTTGGGCTCTAGCCATAATTTAATTAAATATCTTCATCTTCCGGTCCAAGCTGGCAGTAATCGCATTTTAAAGGCCATGAATCGCAACTATACCCGTGAACACTACCTGGATTTAGTAACCAAGATTCGCCTTGCTTGTCCTGATATTAGTTTAACAACTGATATTATTGTTGGTTTTCCTGGTGAAACCAATCAAGATTTTCAAGAAACTTGCGATTTGGTTAGACAGGTTAATTTTGATCAAATCTATATTGCTCAATTTAGCACTAGACCAGGGACAGCTGCTGCTAAATTAGTTGACGACGTGACTACCGAAGAAAAAAAACAACGTGAATTAACCTTAGATAAAATATTAAAACAAGGCGCTAGTGAAAATAGAAAAAAACAAATTGATCAAACGGTTGAAGTTTTACTAGAAGAAAAAAGAGGTGTCCACTATTTTGGTCGAACTAATCACAATCAGCAAATTCTCTTAACCAGCCCTGATGATAAAAAATACTCACTCGGCCAGCGCTATTTAGCTACTGTGACTGGAGCTCGTAATTTTAGTTTAGCTGGTCAATTACTCTAATTTATGACTCAAAAAAAATTAGCCATTGCCGTTATTGGTCCAACCGCTGCCGGTAAAACCAAATTAGCTATTGCTTTGGCTGATTTATTTAATGGAGAAATCATTAGTGCTGATAGTCGCCAAGTTTACCTGGGCATGGACATTGGCACTGGTAAAGATTTAATTGACTATCAGAATAATGGTCGACCAATCCCTTATCATTTAATTGACGTCGCTGACCCACAAACCAATTTTGATTTAGCTAATTATCAAAAACAAGCCCGCCTATCTCTTGCTGATATTTTAAAACGCCACAAATTACCAATTGTCGCTGGTGGTAGTGGCCTTTATCTTCAAGCTTTAATCGATAATTATCGCTTAGCCGCTGTTAAGCCTGATTTAGAGTTTCGTCAAAAGTTTGAAAAATTAAGTGCCACTGAACTATACCAAGAACTATCACAAAAGAATTTAGCGCTAGCTGAAAAATTAAACAATAGCGATCGCAATAATCCTCGAAGATTATTGCGTTATCTTGAAATAGCCTCCAATAAAATAAGCCAAGAAAAACCACAACAATCACTAGTTGATAATGACTGTACTTGGTTAATTTTTGGTCTTGATTACCCCATGGAGGTATTAGAAAAAAGAATTTTCATTAGATTAATGAAAAGGCTAGAGGAGGAAGATATGGTTACTGAGGTCAAAAATCTTCATGATAATGGCTTAAGCTGGAAAAGATTAGAATCTTTCGGCCTAGAATACCGTTATATCAGCTATTATCTACAAGAAAAAATTGATTACGACCAAATGATTGATCAACTCCATATTGCTTCTCGGCAATTTGCTAAAAGACAAAAAACTTGGTTTAGACGCTGGGAAAAACAGGGGAGAAAAATTTATTGGCTCAATCCAGAATCAGCTTTGGATGAAGCAAAGCAAATAATAAAAGAACTGGCCGATTAAGCCAGTTCTTTTTCTAATATTTCTTTAGCACTTTGCGGATTAGCTTTACCAGAACTACGACGCATTAACTGCCCAATAAAAAACTGTAGCAGTGGAGTCTTACCATTACGATAGCCAGTAGCTTGCTCTGGAAATTCAGTAATAATTTCCTGAGCCAATTTAATTAGCTGTTCACGATCATCAATTTGGCCAAGATCTAATTCCTTAATAATTTCAGCGACACTGCGGCTATTATCTTTAACAATTTCAGCTAAAACAACCTGACCATTAGTTGAGGTTATTTCATTACTAACAATAGCTAGGCTAAGCTCTGCTAAATTAGAAATTGTTACTTTATTTTTATCCAATTCACTTAAAGAACCATATTTCAAAACCTCATTGGTTAACCAATTAACTGCCGTTTTTAATATCTCATCTTTCTGGTTTGGCCAATTATGATTAATGAGTTCAATTAAATCATCAGCATACTTAGCACTAGCTGGAAAAGTATTAAGTAAGTCAGCTTGTTCTTTAGTCCAATGAGTTTCTTTTTGCCAACGCTCAGCCTTGGTCTGTGGTAACTCGATGGCCGCAACATCTTTTTCTACTTTAGCTAGCCAATCATTACTAATATTTAATTTCGGCAAGTCTGGTTCATCAAAATAACGATAGTCAGCCATGGTTTCTTTACGCCGTTGAGCTTTGGTTTCATTTTTTTTCTCATCCCAGCCACGAGTTTCCGCTAAAACAGTTTCGCCATTTTCAATCATGTGACTCTGTCGTTCAATCTCATAATTAATGGCTCTCTCTAAAGCCTTAAATGAATTCAAATTTTTAACCTCAACCTTGTTATTTAGAGTAAAACCATCCTTAGCTTTGAGGCCTGGTCCAAAGAATTCAAAACTGTCTTCAATTTGCACACTAATATTAGCCTCACAGCGCATTTCGCCTTTTTCCATATTAGCGTCAGAAATATCCAGGTAGCGAAGAATTTTTTGTAATTCCTGACCAAAACGACTAGCTTCAGTAGCTGAATTAATTACTGGATAAGTCACCATTTCGATTAGGGGAGTGCCAGCTCGATTGTAATCAACTGTCACTTCACCTTTATCATTTCGCGCAATCTTGCCAGTATCTTCCTCTAGATGAATTCTGGTTATTTTAACTAATTGCCCGTCAATATTTAATTTTCCATCATACCCTATAGGCGTATTTGATTGAGTTATTTGATACCCCTTGGGAAGATCTGGATAAAAATAATTTTTGCGAGCAAAACCGCAGGTAGTATTAACTTTAAAATCAAGAGCTTTAGCTAGACGCAAAGCAAATTCAATCGCTTGTCCATTGACTTGAGGCAATGTTCCTGGATGCCCCAAACAAATCGGACAAGTTAAAGTGTTAGGAATAACTCCTTCAGCTTGATTACTGCAAGCACAAAACATCTTGCTTTTAGTCTTAAGCTCAATGTGAATTTCTAAACCAATTATTGGAATTAGTGACTGTTGCATAATTTTATAAAATTTTAGCGACTTCTTGCCATAATTGATTATTTAAATCATCAATTGCTTGATTGGCCTCAAACTTGAGCCAATTGTATTTATTGGCTAAAAATTGATGACACTGTCTAACCTTATTAATTAACTCATCATCATTTTCATGTTTATGGCCACTTTCAATACCACTAGTAAATCTCTGACCATCTAACCATAAGATTAAATCTGGTTCCCGAAGACCCTGATTAACTTTTTCTAAAAAATCTAAATCAACACCAGCCCCAGAACCCCAAGCCATACCAGTGCCGGTATAGTCTTCAGCTACAATCCATTCACCATTATTTAGGCGCTGATTTAATTCTGCTTGATACTGATAACGATTTAAAGAGTATAAAATCTGTGCTTCGCGAGCCGACAGTTGCCAAGGATTACCTTGTCTTAAATATTCATTAATCAAAGTTCCACTAGGACCTAAATCGTAAATAGGGTATTTAATATAGCTGGCATTTTTACCAAATTGTTTTAATTTCTCCACTAATAATTTAGCTTGAGTACTTTTACCAATATTATTAATACCGTAGAGAACAATTAATTTGCCAGTCATAGAAATTAATTTATTTTTAAATCTTTTTTAATTTGTTGATAAATATTTTCAGCCTGTTCATACAAAGTCTCCAAATCACCATTATTGTCTATTGTGAAATCAGCTTGAGCAATGGCCTTGGGAATATCTTGTTCGGCTTCGCCTTGTTCATCAATCTTAAACTGCTCTAAAGTTTTACCAGCATCATCAACATTTTGATTACGCTTAGTTAAACGTTCATAACGTAAATTTTGTTCAGCGATAACGGCTACCAATTTAAAATTAGGAAACTCTTTAAAAGTTAAAAAATCACCATAACGACGCATACCCTCTAGGAGTATAAAAGGACATGGTTCATTTTCAATATCTCTTAAAATCGCTCGTAAAATAATATCTTGACCAAATTGACCACGTAAAATTGATGATAAATTGGCCATATTCTCTCTAGTCTGTGACAGGGTCATTCTGTCAGCCACATCACGCAATGGCTTAGAAAATCCATAAACCTCACCCTGGTATCTTTCTGCTAAATATTTAGCGACGGTTGTCTTTCCTGCCGCCAATTGACCGGTTAAACCGATGATAATTTTGTCCATAACTTTAAATTCAACTATTAAATATTATTTACTGACAACGCCATACTGTTGGCGGTCGTCTAAAAGATCATGTTCTTGCCAATCTTCAACCCAATCACCAACCTCATAAACTTTCAAACTTTCATCGGCTTGTCGACCGACTAATTTTTCAATACCAGCATTAATGATCATTTTTTTACAAATAAAGCAGGGGTAGGCATCTTGTGGCTTTTCGACCTCATCACGAATGACGGTTGAATATAAATACATTGTTGCTCCCAAGACACTAATGCCGGCTCGAGCAGCATTGATAATAGCATTTTGCTCAGCATGAACACTACGACAAAGCTCATAACGTTGGCCACTAGGAATGTTCATTTCTGAACGCAAACAATTACCTCTTTCCCAGCAATCTTTGGTTTTGCGAGGCGAACCAAGATAACCAGTAGCAATAATCTGATCATTTCTGACAATAATTGCCCCGTGCTTAGCTCGATAACAAGTTGATCGACCAGCGACTTCTTTAGCAATGTTCATATAATACTCATCCTTTGATGGGCGACTAGGCATAAACTTGATTTTAACTAGCTTATATAGATAGTTTACCACATTGTTATCTTTCCGCAAGCGTTAAAAATTGCTATAATAAGACCGCTATGCTTAAGAAGAATATTCGTCAAAAAGTTAATAAATATCTCGCCGCACCGATAGCCAAAATTGACCTTCATGGTTGCACGCGACGTGAGGCCGAAGAAGAATTAATTCGTTTTTTTAACTATTGGTTAGATCAAGGTGGGGGAGTCAAATTACTAGTCATAACTGGACAAGGCCACCATTCAGCTGCTCCAGAAGGAGTTATTAAGCCTTTTACTATTACTTGGCTTAAAAATCAAGGCTACCGTCAACGGCCAGCTAAACCGCAATATGGTGGCAATGGAGCAATTGAAGTGGACTTACCATTTCTTGATTAAAACTAAAAATAAACAAAAATAAAACCAGTCACTTAAGACTGGTTTTATTATATTTAGAAATCTAATTCTAAAACTAGCTCAAAGAAACACGAATACCAGGCCCCATAGTGGAACAGATTGTGGCTCCTTTGATATAAGCACCTTTGGAAGCGGCTGGCTTACTTTTCTTAATAGCGTCAACTAAGGCTTGAAAATTTTCAGCTAACTTTTCATTTTCAAAAGAAACCTTACCAATTGCAACGTGAATATTGGCAGTTTCATCGTTCTTAAAGCTAACTTTACCTTTTTTCAATTCAGCCACAGCTTTAGCTGGATCAGTAGTAACGGTTTCATTTTTAGGTGATGGCATTAGACCACGAGTACCTAAAATCTTAGCAATAACCGCTAAATTTCTCATCAAAGCTGGTTCAGCAACTGCTACCTGAAAATCTGTTTTTTCAGTTTTACGAATTTCTTCAATTAGCTCATCGCCACCAACTAAATCAGCACCAGCAGCTTTTACAGCAGCTTCGTTATCAGCGCTAACAAAAGCGGCAATACGAACAGTTTTACCAGTACCATGTGGTAAACTAACTGCTCCACGAACTTGTTGATCGCCTTTGCGAGGATCAATACCTAAACGCAAGTGAACTTCAATGGAAGAATCAAATTTAGTGGTATTAGTTTTCTTTACTAATTCCATTGCTTCAACCAAAGAATAAGTCTTGGTTTTTTCCACCAATTGGCGGACTTCTTTTTGGGCTTTACCAGCTTTGGATCCTTTGCTGGTTTGGACTCTTTTAGCCATAGGATTGTGGTGCGAGTGCTGACTTAAAAGTTAGCTCCCACGATCTATTTAAATAAATTATTAATCTTTAATCTGGACACCAATTTGACGGGCAGTTCCAGCAATAATATTCATTGCTGCTTCAATATCGCGAGCATTTAAATCACTCAATTTGATTTCAGCAATTTCCTTAAGTTGAGCAGTGGTTAAACTACCAACTTTATCTTTCAAAGGTTTACTAGAACCTTTAGTAATCTTGGCATATTTCTTAATCAATTCAGCAGCTGGGGCAGTTTTAGTGATAAAATCAAAAGAGCGATCAGCATAAACAGTAATAACTACTGGAATAACTTCACCCATTTTATCACGAGTGGCATCATTAAACTTGCTGCAGAAATCAGCAATATTTAAGCCATGTTGACCCAAAGCTGGACCGATCGGCGGAGCTGGGTTAGCTTGTCCGCCTTTAACTTGCAATTTGATTTGAGTAACTATTTTTTTAGCCATACAATTTTGTTGGCGGTTTGCGGAGAAGCGCGCCTTATTAAGGGCCCGCAACCAACCTTACGGTAAATTAATTATTAAATCTTATTAATTTGTAAGAAATCTAATTCAACTGGTGTTTCACGACCAAACATGGAAATAAGCAATTTAACTTTGCCACGATTTTCATCAACCTCAGTAACTTTGCCTTCCAAATTTTTGAACGGACCATCAATAATTCGAACCGGGGAGCCGACTGAAACATCAATCTTGAACTTAGGTTCATCCAATCCCATTCTCTTTTGCAGTTCTTTGATTTCAGCTTCATCAATTGGAGTTGGAATAGTGCCAGTACCAACGAATCCAGTAACATTAGGAGTATTACGGATAGCATACCAAGAATCATCGGTTACAATCATTTCTACTAAAATATAACCAGGGAAAATCTTTTCCTCGTAAACTTTACGCTTACCATTAACGATCTTGATTTTCTTTTCGGTTGGAATCATCACATTGAAGATTTTATCTTCCATGTCCATTGATTCAATACGCTGTTTAATGTTTTGCGCTACATTTTCTTCATAACCAGAATAAGTGTGCAAGACATACCAACGACGTCCTTGATTAAGGGTTTGCTTAGCCATAAGAATGAACTAAAAATTAGAATTTATTGTTTGATTAACAGCTTTAAACCAGCTGAAAAAATAGCATCTAGACCACCTAAGAAAATAGCGGTTCCGAGGCTAATACCGATAACCAGTAAAGTGTAATTGTAAGTCTCATTCTTAGTCGGCCAGCTAACTTTTTTAATTTCAGCCCAAGCCGATCGGAAATAAGCAGCAATTTTTTCCATAAATCTTGATTTAAAAAACAGCTCTTGCCGAGCGTTTTATTAATTGACTTTATTGTAGCAAAATAATTCGTCTTTTGTCAATAATTTTGTACCGCCACGGGGAGTCGAACCCCGGTTACATGGATGAGAACCATGCGTCCTAACCACTAGACGATGGCGGCCCAATGAATTCGCTGATAAATATAACAAAACTTTTCTAATCTGTCTAGTTTTAAACTAAATACTGCCCTAAGATTTGCGGCTGACCAATTAAAAATTCTTGAGCCGAAACAACTGGCCGACCAGCTAGTTGAATTTTATCAATAATCAAGCTACCGAGCCCGGTTCCAACAGCTAATTGTCCATCCAGCAAACCAACTTTACCAGGATTTAACCAATCCTGCTCCGAAATTCGGCCAGCAATAATTTTTATTCTTTGCTCGCGCCACATTGTCCAAGCTCCTGGAGCTGGTTGCATTGCTCTAATTAAGGCCTCAATATCAATAGCTTCCTTTTGCCAATCAATCTTGGCATCGCCAGTTGAAATTAGACCAGCATAGCTAACCTGGGTTTGGTCTTGTCCTTGTGGCACTAATTGACCTTGAATATAGCCAAATAAAGTTTCCGGTAAAATCTCAGCCGCCGCTGTCGCAATTTTTTCAGCCAAACTGCCCATGGTTTCTTGCTTATCCAAAACTATTTTCTCTTGAGCAATAATTGGTCCAGCATCCATTTCTTTAACCAACTTCATGATTGAAACACCAGTTTCCCTGTCATTATTAATTATCGGCGCAAATAATACGCCAGCTCCGCGATATTTAGGCAGTAATGAACCGTGAACATTAACCCAGCCAAACTCTGGCTGATTAAGCATTGATTCGGGAATTAGTTTACCATAAGCAATCACCACCACAACATCCGGCTTCAAGCCTGCCAGCTCATTTTGCCACAATTTAATTTTTTCTGGTTGCCAAACCGCTAGTCCTTTTCCTAAAGCCCAAACCTTAGCTAACGGGGGAGTTAGCTTAAGTCCGCGGCCAGCTGGCTGATCAGGTTGGGTAAGGAGTCCCAAAATTTCAAAACGCTGATCATCTAAAAGCGCCTGAAAAGCAGGTATAGCTAATTTTGGCGATCCAGCTAAAAGAACTCTAATCGGCTTCATTTTATTTTTCTAAATGATCAATAAATAAAACGCCATCTAAATGATCGACTTCATGCTGAATTACTCGGGCCAAATTACCCTTGGCTTCCAAAAAACATTCTTGACCTAATTCATTAAAATAACGACAATTAAGCGACCTCGAACGACGAACCGGGCCAAAAACATTAGGTACTGACAAACAGCCTTCTTCCATAACAATTGTCGCTTTGCTTAAATTACTGATTTCTGGATTAATCATTGGCCAAATACCTTCATCTGTATTAATAACAATCAATCGCCAATTACGACCAATCTGTGGCGCCGCTAAACCAACACCATCTTTAGCAATCATGGTTTTAGCCATATCGATTATCAGCTCCTGAAATTTTTTATCATTAACCATTGCTAAATCAACCGCTGGAGCGATACGCCGCAAACGCGGATCAGGATTAACGACCATTTTTTTTATTTTTCCTTTTTCAATTTGCTTTTGATTCATAGCTTAGTTATAATTTGAGTGTTCTTATCTTAAAACTTCTATCTTTTTTTCGCAATATGTCCCGAGATGTCCGTGAATTTACTGATATTAGCCAAATACTTAATCGTCCTAGGACCGTCATCAAGCCAACCGCTTATCCTTGGCAACAATTAGCCCTAGAAGTTATTGAGCGCTTACGCGTGCCCAATTTCAAACGGTCATCAGTTTTTCAAGCTTGCCAGCAATTTCCCGAGTCAATTATTCGCCAAGCGGTTATTGATACCCAGGAACTTTGCCAACAAGGTTCTCGCTGGCAATATTTTTTCAAAATACTTAGCAATTATCGTCAAGATCGACCCGATCGCTTTACCGTCTAGAGATCTAATTATCTTCTTGTTTTCGCCAACGCCAAACTGCCCCACCAACACCAAAAGGTGCTTCATAGGCCAAGTTCTGCCAAGAACCAGGCTGATTTTTCATTACTGCCTGCAAAGTAATATAAGCTAACCAAGCGCACTGACCAGTTTCCGTAGCCGCGGTCTTGGAAATATTTAACATTGCTTCTTCATCATTAGTTCGTAACGCCTCCTGCAATTTTTGATCAAATTTCTTACCTCGAGCTTGTAATCCATTAGGGTGTTCCAAACCCAAACAATGAGCCAAATCACCAGAACCAATCACAGCAGCTTTGCCAGGCCATTGTCGCAAAAACTCACCCAACCGTTGACCAAATTGAGCTTGCTCCTGAGGCTTATTTTCTAAATAACCAATTGGTAAAATTTTAACATCTTTAAGAGCTTCACCAAAAAGTAACAGTGGAATGGCTGTACCATAATCAAGATAAGGTTGACTATAAAATCGAACTACTTGTTCTTGACCAAAAAAGTTTTGCAATTCTTCAGCCAAACTCAAAGCTCCCGACCATTGACCTTTAGTCAATAAATCGCCAAAAGCACTTAAATCAATTTCATAATCAAGACAAACATTAGCATTCCACCAATCAACACCACTAGCGGCATGAGAAGAAATGACCACCAAAACTTCTGGCTTAGCCTCCTTTAAATCTTGCGCTAACTGCTGATAAGCCTCCAAGGTTTTATTCAGCTGAACCCGATATTCTTTACCAATATTGGGGGCAAGTAACGGTGAGTGTGGCACTAAACCAGCGAAAACAATAGCCATAAACTAATTATTAGTTGATGTCGCTGTTGTAGTGGCGGCATTATTTATTAAATCTGTTGTTGTAGTCATATTTAATTCTGTTGTCGTAGCCATATTTGACTCTGTTGAAGTAACCGTAGTTGTTGGTGTTGTAGATACCACCCCAGGGTTTATTATTTCTAGTGGTAAATTATCTTCAATAACTGGGCCATCAGCATACAAAGAGAAGTGTTTGGCATTAACTGTTATAATATTAAACCAACTATAGCCTAAATGATTAAAAATTCTTTCACTCTCAATCGGACGCTTTTGACCACGATCGACTAAATAAACATTAGGATCACCATCAACTTTAATCAAGCTGCCATTATCAAACTTAACTGGTTCACCAGTTTTATAGGCTGCCAGCTCCTTATCATCAACAGGAATAATTCTTTGTTTGGCAAATTTATTAGACAATATTTGTCTATCCCAAATAGGAAATTTATTTCCTTCTTCAACCCAATAAACTCCGCCGGTTTTCTTATTTTGTAACAATGCCCCAGTAGGGTATGTTGAAGTTACAGTAATTGGTGTTGATTCTTTATAAGCCGCCAATTCATCCCAGCTACCTTTAATAACTTCTCGTTTATTAAAGCCCATTTTGGTAAAAGCTTTCTGACTAGTAAAGCCGCGTCGCTTATCATCAACTAACAAATAGATAGCACCAGAAGGGGCTTGAACTAAGGAATACTGTTGAAATTTAATCGGAGCACCATCGGGATAACTATTTAAATCTTCTTTGCGAACAGCAACGATCTTGTTGATATCAAAGCGAGAAACTAGAGCTCCTTTACTAGAGAATGGTCTTTTGCGACCAGACTGAATTAAGTAAACTGTTTCCTCTCCAGTAGCTTGCAATAACGATCCATCAGGATAAAGCTGAGTAAAATATCTTTGCCATAATTTCCAAAAATTATAATTTCCATTATACACATGGGGGGTATAATTATACAGAGCGGCTGTTGCTTTATTAGCTGGAATTATCTCACTTGCCTCCTTACCAGTATTGGTCACAATATAAGTCTGGCCGACTTGGTACTTATAGTAACGGGGATTGGCAATATAATCATAAAACTGCAGTGCTGCAGCATTAACTTGCTTGCCAAAACCGCGCCAACGCTCACCGCAAGCAGCATTATCTGGACAACCATAACCGACTGCCCAATCTAGCTGACTTTGCTTGGGTTTAGAACTGCTTTCAATTAGACTTTGTTCTTTTTGTAGTAAAACAATTAAAAAACGAGGACTAATATGAATCTTGGGGCACTTACTTTTAGCTTCGTTATAATCTTGCGAATTAATCATATCAATACCGCTACAATCATAATTATTAACTGCGGCGTTATAAATTATTTCAGCTGCCGTTCTAGTGGCCCCATAATAATCGGTTGTTTGATAGGTTGCCAAAAAACTATTGCGTTCTTCGAGAAATTTTTGAATTTCCGCCAAACTCATGGCGTTTGTGTCAGTTATTTCTTGATCAGTGATAATCAAATTAGGATTAAATTCAGCCGCCCTAGCTATTTTAACACCACTAAAAACTGCCATTAAAATAACTAAACAACCAATAATAATTCTAAATTTTCGACGCAATAATTCCATTTTTTTATAATTAATCTCTTTTAAAAACAACTCTCTGGCCAGCTTCTAATTCAGCGGTAACCACATTGCCTTCTTTGATTTTTCCTTCAATTATTTCTAAAGCTAGCTCATCTAGAACTTGATTTTGAATAACCCGTTTTAACGGTCGAGCACCAAAAGTAATGTCATAGCCCTTGTCAGCAATATGTTTTTTCACTTTAGCAGTAACTTTAAATTTAATGCCTTTAAGAGCTAAGCGACGACCAACTTTTTGCAATTCTAAATCAACAATGTTATTAATGGCCTCCTTACTCAGGCTCTTAAAAATAACAATCTCATCAATACGATTTAAGAATTCTAACTTAAAATGATTTTTCAAGATATTATCAAGCTTATCTTTCATTTCATCGCTACGCATCTCAGCCAATTTATTAGCATCACTGCCATCATAAAAACCAA